>CALBPV010000060.1 GCA_937899265.1 uncultured Bacteroidales bacterium | reverse complement strand
AGAGTTATCTCGAATATATTGGCTATTACCGTCTGTCAGCCTATATGTATCCTTTGCTACAGATGCCAAAGGAGCAACATCGCTATAAACCGAACACAACGTTCAGCCAAGTGATGATGCTCTATCGTTTCGACAAGAAACTTCGTCTGCTTATCTTCAATGAGATAGAAAAGATTGAGGTTGCAGTGCGAAGCGCAATTGTCAATATCGGTAGCGACATGATGGGCAATCCATTTTGGATGACAGATAGCAACAACTTTATCGATGCTGCAAAATTCCGTCACACAATGGACTTGATAGATGCCGAGATTCATCGCTCACGCGAAGATTTTATCGTTCACTTCAAGCAGACCTATTCTGATGCATACCCTCCAGTCTGGATATTGGCTGAAGTTCTGCCCTTCGGAGTCATCACCAATATCTTCAGCAATATTAAGGTCGCACGAATCAAGAAAAGTATTGCAAGGAGATTTGGCTTGCAAGTAGCACCTTTCGAGTCGTGGCTTACCATTGTTACTCTAACCCGCAACTCATGTTGCCATCATGCCCGTGTGTGGAACAAGCAAAACACAATACGTCCGATGCTTCCAAATCGAATGGCTGGCAACTGGATAACTTTGCCCACTGATACGCTTCGAATATACTTTGACCTTTGCATCATCAAGTATTTCTTGAACATCATTTCGCCGAACAACGACATGAAGGATAAGATTGATGCTTTGCTCTCCGCTTACCCGGCCATTGACACTATAGCAATGGGCTTCCCCCGTGGATGGGAGAATGAGCCGTTGTGGCAGTGAAAAAACACTTCCTGTTCGGCATCTGCATGGGCACCATGCCGGAATTCTTCAATATGCTTACGAATATGCTTGCAGAATGCGATGGCAGTGCACCCCGGGCAGAAACGATTGACGAGGAGGGGCAATTATACAGAGGCACCCTGAAATTTGATGCCACATGCTGTGACGCGGAAGTCCGCTACCCGACCGACACGAATCTATTGCGAACCGATTGAGGTTTGTGTCTGTTAATGGCTCTTGACTTGTCAAATAATTTAGCGAACCCTAAGTATGCGGATAGAAAATACAAACTTTATTGTTAAAACAACTTAAATAATCGTTAAATCGTAGGAAAAATACAAAAAACGGGCGCATTTATTTGGAAATCAAGGAAATAATGCGTATTTTTGTAGCGAAATTTCGATAATATAGTAATAGATGCGTCTATGATAAGAGACTTTTGGGTAAAGAATTATCTTTCCATTCGGGACAAGCAGGAATTAAGTTTTCTGGCAAAGGGACCTTCTTCGGAACTTGTAGCTGAAGTCGCCGATGGTGTATTCCTATATAAATTAGGTATCTTGTACGGTTCTAATGCCTCGGGTAAATCCAATATGCTGATAGCATTGAATGAGGTGTTCCGTCTGTTGGTTTTGCCCAAATCCGATGCTTCCCAAACAATCATGGCAGTATTCCGTTTATTCTCACTAAAAACGACCCCATCGAGATGCATGTTTCATTCTATGCAAATGGCATCCGATATGACTACGATGTGAGATTCAACGAGAAATGTATTTTGAATGAAGTCTTATACTATTACCCCAATAAGTCGAAAGCCCTATTCTATGAACGTTCTTTTGTGGGGGAAAACATACAGGCAGATATCAAGTTCGGCCCAAGTCTTAATCTGCTTCTCGAAACACAGGGCAGCATTAAGGAGAATACATTAAACAACCACAGCGTGTTGTCTGTTTGCAGAAAGACTGCCTTGAAAGAAGACATTGCGCCGTTTAATATCCTTCACCGATGGATAATGGACAATTATCACGATGTGGATGGAGATGGCGAAAAAGGCATAGTCGAAATCCTGAAGAATGCGTATAATATCCCTCGAAAACGTAAATTCTACAACACAATGTTACAGAAGGCGGATTTGAACATTATGGAGTACTTGCCTGTAGTAGAGGATCGTTTCGTGCCGGCAGAATATCGCGAACGCATTCAAAAGGAAAACATTCCCAGTGAAATGAAGGAGACGTTGCTGAAGCCGACAGCTGATTCAGTGGACTTTGTCAATCATTCGGCGGATGGCAATTTTAACGTCCCTTTCAATTGGCAATCGAAAGGTACCATGAAATATGTGCGTATCTTGGATGCCTTATATGATATGATTAGCGAATCACATGTGTATTATCTTGACGAATTGGGGGAGGACTTGCACAATGATTTGTTATATTACTATCTGAATGTCTTCATCTTCAACTCCGATAAATCACAGTTGATTATCACGAGTCAGGAGACAACACTTCTGTCGCAGGATTTAATCAACGAGAATCGCGGTGTTGTATGGTTCGTGGAGAAAAATAAAGAGACCGCTTCTTCTGAATATTCCCGCGGAGACTCCTTCGGATTACATAAGAATCTTTCTCTGTACAATTCTTACCGCATCGGACGATTGGGTGCAAAACCGGAATTGGGCAGTATCTTCATAAATCTGGAGGATTGATATGGGAAAATTACGTCAAACAGCTCTTATTTTGGGAGAAGGACCTACAGAATTCTATTATTTCAAGTCATTGTGTGATGAGTTTAAGCGGATAACCATCAGACCTGACAGTCCCAAACATACAAATCTCAAGGAATTGGAAGCAAAGATTGAAGAGGGAATATCACTGGGCTATAATCATATCTTTTGTATCATTGATATGGACACGAAAGAAAAGGAGCCAGAACGCTCTCAATATCAAAGGCTGAAAACAAAATACGGAATCCCAATCAATAAACCGAAAAAGGGAATTTATTGTGAGATTGAGTTTTTCGAAACACACCGTTGTACAGAGCTTTTCTTCCTCTATTATTTCCGATATACATCCCGGCCATACGAGAGTCAGGACGCTCTGTTGAAAGATTTGAATCAGAGCGTGGAATACAGAAAAACGACGGATTTCTTTAGGAAATGTAAGGGGCTACATAGTTTTTTGAGAGAAATGGAGGACATCTCTTGACGGCTACAATCAATGCGAATCATTCTTTGGATGAGAAACTAACAAGCCACAGAGACTATACATATTCAGAACTCGGGCGACTGATTGAAGAACTCAAGAATTTAGGTACTCAATAATCAAATTTGCCGGAATTTTGACAGAAAACGGAGGCGAGTAAAGGGTGAAAGAGAGGCAGTTGATAATCCAATCGTGCGCCGAGTAACATTTCTAACTGAGAATTATGCAAAATATAGCAGCAGTTATCTTAACCTACAACGAAGAGATACACATCAGAAGATGTATTGAGTCGGTGCAGAAGGTGTGCCGTGAGGTATGGGTCGTGGATTCATACAGCATGGACAGGACATGCCAAATCGCCGAAGAGATGGGGGCGAAGGTCGTACAACACAAGTTCACGAATCAGGCCGAACAGTTCAATTGGGCAATAGATACACAGCCCATAGAAGCAGAATGGATCTGGCGCGTGGATGCCGACGAAATCATCGAGGATAAACTGGCCGCGATTGCCGATGCCGAATTGCCCGGGCTGCCGAAGGAGGTGAACGGAATCTATGTGAACAAGAAAATCGTCTTCATGAACAAACCCCTCATGCACGGAGGATGGTATCCTGCCCAGCACCTGAAAATATTCAGAAAGGGATTCGGGCGAAGCGAGAACAAAATCATGGACGAACATCTCATTATCCTCTCGGGCAAAACCATGGAGTGGGACGGAGACCAGACCGACTGGAATCTCAAACCCCTCGATTGGTGGTGGGAGAAACATGTGGGATATGCCAAACGCGAAGCTGTCAATATGCTGCTGACTGCCAAGGAACTGGACGATGACAAAGAAGTGGAGGCCAGACTTTTTGGCACAGACGCGGAAAGGAAACGCTGGATTAAGAAGGTATATGCCCATTTCCCGCTCTATGTGCGTCCCGTCATCTATTTTGTGAGCCGGTATATCTTCATGGGCGGATTCTTAGACGGCTATCCCGGATGGTATTGGCACACCCGACAAGGATTGAAATACCGTTGGCTGGTGGACAAGAATATCTCTGAACTGCGCAAGAAATACCCTACCACCGAGACCATGAATGCCTTTCTGGAGTGCTTTGCACCGAAGCAGGACTGAAATACATTTTCATTGCCAAAGAACTGCATGAAAATTCTATATTTTACCATACAAATCAATGACTTGGGAGGTCTGGCCCGTATTGTAATTGACAAAATCAACCGTTTGGTCAATATGGGATACGAGGTGAGCCTCTGCAACATTGAGAATCTGGATGTCAAGCCCTACTATCCGGTGGACAGCCGCGTGAAACTCGTCAGGGGAGACATGCAGACGACTCCGGGAGGAATGCTGACGCGGCTGAAGGGCACCTTAGCCACCGTAAAACGACTGAAAGAAATCATTCGGGAGGAACGGCCCGATGTGATTGTCAACGCGCATACCCCTCTGATTACCTGGGTGCTGCCGTTCGTGTGCCGCGACATCCCGAAGATTATGGAAATCCACCAAAGCCGGCAGGGACTGGAGGTCTTCAACAAGAAGTATCTGAGCCCGACGGCACAATGTGTGCATCGATATGCAATACGGTGGATTTACGGCAAGTATCGGTGCCTCGTTGTCCTTA
Source organism: uncultured Bacteroidales bacterium (assembly GCA_937899265.1). Taxonomy (GTDB): domain Bacteria; phylum Bacteroidota; class Bacteroidia; order Bacteroidales; family UBA3663; genus Liminaster. The sequence goes on along the minus strand of CALBPV010000060.1, from coordinate 10,555 downwards.
CCAATGGAGACAGGGAAAGCTGGAATCTGAAGAATTGTATAGTGATACCCAATTTCTCGACCTATCCGATGGAATCGGCCAACCCCAATCCGCTGACCGCGAAGAATGTGATTTGTCTGGCCCGTCTGATGCCTCAAAAGCGCATTGACTTGCTGATTGAAATCTGGGCCAAGGTAGCCGGGGATTTTCCCGATTGGAAATGCACCGTCTATGGGGAGGGAATATATCGCAAGGACTATGAAGCGTTGGCCGCAAAGCTGGGCGTGACAGATTCCTTCCTGATGCCGGGGGCAGTTCCGGATGTGCGAAAGTATATTGACAATGCCTCCATCCTCTGTTTGACTTCGGAATACGAAGGCTTCGGCATCGTGCTGATTGAGGCGCAATTGAAAGGTGTCCCGGTGATAGCATTTGAATATGTGGGCGTTCATGACATCATCGACAACGGGCGGGACGGATGGATTATCCCATTCGGCGACACAGAGGCATACGCAGAGAAACTACGTAGGATGATGACTTCTCACGAGGAGCGAAAAAGACTTCAGCAGGGCGCATTTCAGAGCGTAACGAAATTTAACGGCGAAAGGGTGATGTCGCAGTGGGATTCCCTTTTCAAATCATTGGCAGAATGATTTTGTAACCAAAATCCCGGCAGACACTATTATACATATTGAGATGATGACTATTCCACTACTGCTGACAGCTACGGTTGACCCGCAGGGAATGAAAGGGGCGAATTTCGACCCGGACGTTCGCGCACAGATGTATGTCGAGGCGCTGAATTTCTATGTTTCGGCATTCGAAAGCGAGCCCGAGAAGCAATGGAGCATCGTTTTCGGTGAAAATTCGGGATACCCAGCCGGGAAAATTCTTGACCTGGTGAAAAAAACAGCCAACGTCACGATAGAATATCTCAGCCTCGGAACCGAAGGCTTCGACCAGACAAAGGGCAAGGGATACAACGAAACGCTCCTCCTGCGTATGGTAGCCGAGCAGTCAAAATACATCGCCGAGGCCGCTTGCTTTTTCAAACTGACCGGGCGCCTGAAGGTGCTGAATATCCTCAAGCTGTTGGACGAATGTCAGTGCCGGCGAGAATCTTCCGACGGATTGTCCTTTCTGGCCGATTGCAAAGACCATAACGTGTATGAATGGCTCCGCATGCCCATCAACGGACATGCGGGGGAGTGCCGCTACTGGTTCGCAAGCCGGGAGTTTTTCCTCCAAGAGATGGCACCGCGTTATGCCGAGATGAACGACTATGCAGAACCTCCCGTTCTGGCCGAAGATCTGATGCTGGATGTGTGTCGCAAGACGCGCGGAAGAAAAGATTGTCGCGACAGATTCCGCACACAAGCCCGAATCTCGGGCCGGGGAGGCCACAATCTCGGCAAAGGCTCTTCATTTTTCTATTCGACCGACAACGATTCCCTGCCCCTTCGCATCAAATGCGGACTCCGACAACTTCTCCGCTGGATATTGCCCTGGTGGCGGGCTTAACGAACAAAAAACAAGTATGAATGCCAAAAGAAATATCGGGCACGTGGCTTTCACTGTCAAAGCCAAACGGGCTGTCTGGAATATGGCTCGTGTCATCCTCTTCCGCCCGTTTGTGACGAAAGTCTTCCGCCCGTGGCGCATCTTCCTGCTGCGTTGTTTCGGAGCCGAGCTCCACAGCAGTGTGGATGTCTATGCGTCAGCCAAGGTGTGGGCACCCTGGAATCTCCGCATGGAAAAAGGGGCGTGCATCGGCCCGGATGCCGTGTGTTACAATCAGGCAAAGGTAACGATGGGCGAGAATGCCGTGCTCTCGCAGGCGAGTTGCGTATGCACAGCTGGGCACGACCTCGCGGAGGTCAACAACGCTCATTCTTCGTTGGTGGTGGCCGATGTGACAATCGAAAAAGATGCCTGGGTGGGTATGCGTGCATTCATCGGTCCGGGTGTCGTGCTTGGCGAACGTTCGGTGGTGGGCGCCGCGTCGGCTGTGTTCCGGGATGTGGCACCCCGGACGGTCGTGGGCGGTAATCCCGCCACAGTGCTCAAAACGATATGAAACTGAGTTTTGTAATCCCTGTTTACAATGCGGCTCCTTTTCTGCGCAACTGCGTGGAGAGCGTGGCTGCCTGGCCTTGGCCGGGGACAAAAGAAATCGTGCTGGTCGATGACGGAAGCACGGATCGGTCGGGAGTCCTGTGCGATACCCTCAAGGAGGAGTTGGAAACAGCGGAGACAGAAATCATTGTCATCCATCAGAAGAACGGAGGCGTGAGCCGAGCCCGTAATGCCGCACTCGAAGCAGTGACCGGCGAATGGATATGGATGGCGGATGCGGATGACCGTGTTTTGGCCGATGGGCTGGTGTTGCCGGACGAGGCCACATTGACCCAAGCCGCAAGACTGAATGCAGGCTTTGCGTGGGACGAGGCCGGCAAAGTGTCCCGTTACGGAGCGGGGGAGGGCGACATCCCCTACAACCTCTGGCGATGCTGGTTCCGCCGGGATATCATCGAGCGGCATCACCTTCGCTTCACGGAGGGCCGAAAGTATGCAGAAGACCAAGAATTCATTCTGAACTATCTGCTCTGTCTCGACACCTCCCAAATGAAGGCCGCCGTGATTCCTACACCTATTTATTATTATACGCTGCGGGCCGGGTCTGCCATGACACGTCCGGGCAGCCGCAACAAACAGGCCGGCGATATTTTCAAAGTGATGACAGGTTTCTTTTTCCGGGCTCTCGGAAAGGGGCGTCTTTGTCAAAATTGGCCGTGGCGAGAGCTCCGGAGGATGACAAGGACACTGATTGAGACCCTAAAAAGGTGAAAATAAGTTAAATTCTTGGCTTTTTAAAAAATATTTATTACCTTTGCACCCGAGTTCGTACTGTAACGAACCCTAAAAGAGCAAAAATAGAATGAAACTGTCAATGGTCGTCCCGATGTACAACACGAGCCAATGGCTGGAACGCTGTCTGGATTCGTTGACCGCTCAGGGACTTGAGACTTCAGAATATGAAATCATTGTCGTGAACGACGGCTCTACGGACAACTCTGTGGAGGTCTTCAACGATTATAAAGACAAACACCCGGAAATGAATCTTTCTCTGGTGTCGCAGGCAAATGCCGGACTCAGCGCAGCGCGCAATGCCGGAACCAAGAAAGCACAGGGAGACTACGTTTGGTGGGTGGATAGCGATGACTTTGTCGAGACGAATGTGGTAGCCCCCCTTCTGGAGCGGGCCGTCCGGGATGAACTTGATGTACATTGTTTCGGACTTCAACTTTACTATGAACACGGCAATGCCGAGCCGTACAAGATAGGCGATGCTTCCGGGGGACAGGTGCTTGCCGGTTCGGACTTTATGCTCAAAGTGGCCATGCCGCCTGCGGCTTGGGCTGCACTGTATCGCCGTCAGTTCCTGATTGAAAACAGTCTGGAATTCATGCCGGGTGTGCTTCACGAAGACCAAGAATTCACCATGAGGGCCTATTTCCTGGCGAAGCGTGTGGCATTTACACCGGTCACGGTCTATAATTATTTTCAACGTGAAGGCTCCATCATGAAGTCCAACACGCCCAAGAAAACCGATGACTTGGTGCAGATATGCGAGAGTCTTTGGAATTTCCTCAATGCCCACACAGAAGAAGGAACACCCATCCGGGAGTTCTTCTACAACCGTATCTCTTTCCTCTTCTCACAGGCTCTCTCCAACCTTTGCCGTTGCGGGATTCACCATTTTCCCGGCGACCCGACCAAGCTGCCTTTCTACCCCTTGAACATCAACTATTCCCTTTCGAAAAAAGAACGTTACAAATACCGTCTCATCAATGTGAGTGTCGCACTCTATCTCAGTCTGTATCGCAAGTTTTCCAACAAGCCGGTACAGAATCCCGGTTTGAAGAATCTGCGCACACATTGAAAGAACGGTTCTCGGGCTTATGAGATTCGTCTTTTTCCAAAATTGCATTTCTCCTCACCAAATGCCTTACATCGAGGCGCTGTCCCAACGCAAGGAGGTGGACGGGGTGCGTGTCATTGCTCCCCGTCTGACATACGGCGACCGGGCAGCCATGGGATGGAGCGAAGAAGAAACCAAAGATACTCCCAAACTGCGGGTGGCAATCAGTCCCTCCGATGCCGACGTGAAACGCTGGATCCGAGAAGACACCGCTGCCGACCACGACAAGGGTGAAAAGACGGTGTGTCTCTTTTCGGGAATCAATGCTTTCCCGGAAGTCTTCCACTGGCTGAAGATGACATTCAAATCGGATGTGAAGCGCGGAGACATCACGGAGGCTCCCTACCTCTTCGACCACCCGATGTGGATGCACAAGATGAGATTCTTTTTTAAAGACCTTCGCTATGTGCGCAAATTCAGTTGGGTCTTTGCCATCGGCGAAGGGTGTAAGACGTATTATGAGGGATGGAGCAGCCGTTGGAAAGTGATTCCTTTTATGTACTGTACACAAGGTATCACGCCGGCATTGCAGGCCGAAGTGGATAAAAACATGCCCGGCAACGAACGCGAAGCCAAAATATGCAGGATTGCATTCGTGGGCTCTGTCGATGAACGCAAAAATGTCGTCTGCATCCTTGAGGCGCTCAAGCAAATGGGAATCGACAATGCTGCGGCACTTTCACGGTGCAAAGTGACCATTGTAGGCGACGGTCCTCTGAAGGAGAAACTCCAATGGAAGATACATGACGACGGGATTACCGGGGCAATCTTTTTCGCAGGAACCAAGTCGATGGAAGAAACCCAGCAGATATTGGCTGCGCAGGACATTCTTATCCTTCCGTCACTACACGACGGATGGGGTGCCGTGGTGAACGAAGCCCTTACGCTCGGAGTTTGGCCTGTCATCAGCAATACTTGCGGCGCACGGCAAATCATCGAAGAGGGAAAGAACGGAAATGTATTTCCGGTGAATGATGCCTCTGCCCTTTGTGCCCTGCTCGAAGATGCCGTAAAGAATATCGGACGGATTCGTGCCTCCAGGGCCGCCCGCATCGAGTGGGCTCGCACACATATTTCGCCCGAGGCGGTGGCCGATATCATGTTGAGAGCCGTGAAATCCTGAATTGTCCGGCTTTGTCCCATCTCTTACTGTCCCATTTATGCGTGTTCTCCAATTCATACCTTCCTTAGACGCTCACGACGGCGGTACCACTACCTACTTGCAGCAGCTTACGCCCGCGTTGGGCAACCTCTGCGAACTGCATGTGTGTTGCCTTTTTCCCAAGGTAGGCGACCCTTCCAAGATTGCGCAGTTGGAAAACGCTGCAATTCATTTCATTCCGCTCCCGCTGTCGCAAATCTGTCAGATGAAGAAGGCGTGGCTGCAGCTTTTGGACGAATTGAACCCGGATGTGCTGCATGTCAATTGCTGCTGGATGCCGCAATGCGCTTTGGTGCAGCGATGGTTTGTCGAATGGAAAGAACGGACCGGAAGCAAGGCCAAGTCCTTACTGACACCTCACGGCATGCTGGAACCTTGGATTATCCGCCGCAATTACTGGACCCGGAAATGGCCGGCCATACATCTTTATCAGAAACGTGCCGTCCGTACGACCGATGTCATCATGGCAACGGCCGTTGAGGAAAAAGAGCATCTGCTGGAACTCGGGTGGAACAAAACCGTTGAAATGATTCCCAATGGAATTGACGTCCTCCATATCGCCATGAAAAAAGAATGGAAACAGCCTTTCAATTTCCTGTTCATGAGCCGCGTCCATCCCAAAAAGGGGATAGACATACTCGTCGATGCCGTAGCGCAGGGAATGACCCGGAAATCGCTTCCGGAGAACATTGTCTTCCGCATTGCCGGCGAAGGAGAACCGGATTATGTGGCCATGCTGAAGGAAAAGATACAGGGAGCGGGTGTCGCCAACCGGATACATCTGATAGGTCCCGTTTACGGCGATGGAAAATGGCGATTGCTTCGCCAGGCCGATGTGCTCGTCCTGCCGTCCCATTCAGAGAATTTCGGGCTCGTCGTGGCGGAAGCATTGTCATCGGGCACCCCGGTCATAACGACCCACAGCACACCCTGGTCTTCGTTGCAAGAAACCGGAAGCGGTTGGTGGACAGAAGCTACGCCCGAAGGAATTTTAGCCGCCTTGGAGGAGGCTGTAAGTCTCACGTCCGGGCAGATTCGGCAGATGGGAGAGAACGGGCGACGGCTTGTAGAGGAGCGTTTCGGAGTCGAATTGCAGGCACAAAGAATATTCGAAGTTTACAATAAATATCTAATTTAAGAAGTATGAAAAGTTTTGGTTCCAAACCCTGGGTTCTCCCGCAACCGGTGCTGATTCTCGGAACGTATGACAAAGAAGGAAGACCCAATGCTATGAATGCTGCCTGGGGCGGTCAGTGGGACATGCATGAGATTGTCATTTCCCTCGGTTCTCACCAAACGACTGACAATCTCGCTGTCAATAACGAACTTACCGTATCCTTCGCCACGACCGGGACACTCGTGGCAGCCGACTATGTGGGCATCGCCAGCGGACGCAAAACGAAGGACAAAATGGAGCACACGGGATGGACCGTTGAGAAAGCCCCCAATGTGAATGCGCCCCTGTTCCGCGAATTGCCGATGACACTGGAATGTCGCGTGAAAGAGAAAATCGACGAGTCTGAAAGCGGATACTATCTCGTGGCTGAGATTGTGAACGTCCTCTGCGACGAAAAGTATCTCGCAGAGGACGGACAGCCCGATGTGGCCAAGATGAATGTCATCACCTTCGATCCGGTTCATCACACCTACATCGAACTAGGCAAAACCGTTGGCAATGCCTTTTCCGACGGGAAGAAAATCAAGTGATTGAATCTTCTGTTTTTGATATTCAAAGGTGGCATTTATATTACAAAGCGAACAAAATAACACAAATTGTGAATATTTTGCTATTTGGATTTTGCAAATTGAAATAAAACAATTATCTTTGCTTGTTGATTAACCAACGGTTGATGTCATTGTTCGGTTTTGTTCCATCGCCGGCCGACATTTCGGCTTTGGGAAAAACAGGTAAGTAAGCCGGAGATTCAGCTGTCGTTCGGTATTCTGAATCGGAGTATTATAATTTAATCACATCATAAACTGTACTTTCAGCGATGATGAAAAAAACGCTATTGAAATTAGCTCTTTTCGCAAGTGTCTCGGTTCTTCCGGCCATCATGAGCGCGCAGGATCAGCCGGAGATTCTGACCGACTATGTTTGGGATAGGGCTATCCTCAGTGATACGCTTGCGCCGGATGATCCCCGTATCCTTGTGACTGAGGGAGACTCCATGCCCTCAGGCCGTTTCCGCCATCCTTTGGAATTTACCAAGGGAGAGCTTAACAAAATCAAGGATCCCCGAGTGCGCGACACTTATTGGTATGCACTCAACGACTCCACCGACAAGGAACGTTACCTCAAGGCTCACTATGCCTTCAACAAGTGGCCCGACAACTGGGCGTTCGAATTGGGCGGCGGTGTGCAGGCTGTTTGGATTCAGCGAATGAACTCCGAGTTCAATATCGGGCCTCAATTCGAATTGGGTTTCAAGAAAGATTTGCATCCCTACTGGGCTGCCCGCTTTACGGCTCAGGTGTCACGCTACAAACACTATAACACATCGTGGCACGAATCCACCTTCATCGACAACTGGGACGAACGGCCCTCCAGCAACAATAATGCAACCGGCTGGCGCCAGAAAGTCACCTATTCCACATTCTCGGCGCGTGTGGATCTCATGCTCAATCTTCTGAACCTCTCTGCCGGACGTGAGTTGCTTTACAATCCCTACGATTTCTTCCTCTATGCCGGTGCGGGAGCCCATTATTCTGCGCACAAGCTGAATACACGCGACGGTTCGTGTTTCATCCCCTATTGGCATATCGGCATTCAGGCATACGCCAATATCACCCAGCGTTTCTCGCTTTACCTCAATCTCAACGAGTCGTGGCAGGGCGATGACTATGAAGGTTATTCCGAACAGAACTCCGCCTGGAAGTCGGAGGTTCTTTTGGGTATCAGCTACAAGTTCTCCAAGATTATTCACTTCCAACGACTGGGTTACGATGACAGCGACCTTCGTCAGATGTTGAATGATGCTTACGAGGAAGGCGACCAGTTGGCCACTTACATCCAGAATGTCAAAGCAGATACAGTTATCAATTTGCCTGCCGACCTCATCGAGGCTGCGTTCTTCCAAATCGACCGTATCGAGTTGGCTCACAGTTATGTGCTCAACCTCGGTTTCTATGCCGACCTTATCAAGAGCCATCCCAACCAGAAGTTCCTCGTCCGCGGTTTCGCCGACCTCGAAGTCGGTTCCCAGAAACGTAACGAGTGGCTTTGCCAGAAACGTGCCGAGGTGGTTGCCGACGTGCTCACCAAGACCTATGGTGTCAATCCCGACCAGCTTGTCGTGGGCGGCGGTGACCTCGAGATAGACCTGCCGTTCTTGCGAGAAGACGGACACCACCGTTTCAACCGTTGTACCATTGTCTGCCCGCTCGACGATCAGTATAAGGGTGTTGTCAACGAATCCGAATTCGACGACAAGGCAGAGTTGATGGACGGTCGAGTGAAGTCCAATGTTGTCAAGGATTATTAATCTCCAATCACAATAAAAAGGAAGTCCCGAAAACTTATCGGGGCTTCTTTTTCTCCATTATTATATATATTATAATGTTACGCGTATCCATCGTCACCACATGCTACAACCGCGAGGCCACCGTCGGTGAAGCCATCAAGAGTGTTATGCGGCAGAATTACCCAGATATCGAGCATATCGTGGTGGACGGCGCTTCCAAGGACAATTCGCTGGAGGTCATCAAGGCGTGCAATTCGCCGAGGATAGCCACCCTTATCAGCGAACGCGATCACGGATGCTACGAGGCGCTTAACAAGGGACTGCATGCCGCTACGGGTGACATCGTCGGGTGGCTCCATTCCGATGACACGTTCTTTTCCCAGCACGTCATCGAAGATGTGGTTCGTGTGTTCGAACGCACCGGATGCGATATGGTGTACGGAAACGGTCTCTTCGTTGCGGAGAATAACCACGCCTGGGTAATCCGCGACTGGCAGAGCGGTATTTATTCCGACAAAGCCATCGCAAAAGGATGGCTACCCCTCCACACTACATGTTTTGTGCGCGAAGAAGTCTTACGACGGTATGGCTACTATCGCGAGGATTATGAGATTTCGGCCGATTCGGAGTGGCTGCTCCGTGTGATGTATAAAACTCCCATCAACATCCAGTATCTCAACCAGTATATTGTGATTATGGCCTACGGCGGTCTTTCGACATCGTTTGGCAAGACGTTCAAGCGTTGGCGTGAGGATTTGGGCATCTATTATCAGCACGACATTTCTCCGCGTACTGCGTTGGTAAAGAAAGTGCTCGGCAAGATCCCCCAGTTCTTCAAAGCCCCGTTTGTCAAACTTCCCTATACCTACAAACGTCATCTCAACAACGAGAAATTAAAGCGTGAGGAGGCCGAGCTTCTGCGCAAGCAAAAGTTTTTTGAGGAACAGATACAAAAGCTAAATATGGACTCCAACGAGATGGATTAGATTTGCGCAGCAGTCTGCGTCCGGAAATAAAAGAATCCCGCAATCGTAATCGGCGATTGCGGGATTCTTTGTTTACGGCCCCTGTCCGTTTTTTTTGTCCGGAAAAGTACGTATGCACTCCGGCTCAGTCCCTGCGGAAAATGTCGCGGGTATATACCTTCTCTTTGACATCGTCGAGCTCGGGGCTGTAACGATTGGCGATGATGGCCTGAGAGCAGGATTTGAACTCCTCGAGGTCGCCTATCACCCGGCTGCCGAAGAAAGTGGATTCGGCGGGAAGTGTGGGCTCATAGATAACAACCCGGGCTCCTTTTGCCTTGATGCGTTTCATGACACCTTGGATGGATGACTGCCGGAAGTTGTCGGAGTTGGATTTCATAGTGAGGCGATAGACACCTACCACGCACTCTTTCTCCTGTGTCGAGGTGAATGAATTGTAGTCGGAATAGGAATAGTAGCCTGCCATCTTGAGCACACGGTCGGCAATGAAATCCTTGCGTGTCCGGTTCGACTCGACGATGGCCTGAATGAGGTTTTCGGGCACATCGGCATAGTTGGCCAGCAGCTGTTTGGTGTCTTTGGGCAGACAGTAGCCGCCGTAGCCGAACGAGGGGTTGTTGTAGTGAGAACCGATACGGGGATCGAGGCACACGCCGTCGATGATGTTTTGGGAGCTGAGTCCCTTCATCTCGGCGTAGGTGTCAAGCTCGTTGAAGTAGCTGACGCGCAGAGCCAGATAGGTGTTGGCAAAGAGCTTGACAGCCTCGGCTTCGGTCAGACCCATGAAGAGCGTCGGGATGTCTTCCTTGACGGCTCCTTCCCGAAGCAACCTTGCAAACGTGTCGGCGGCAGCTGCAAGGCGGCTGTCTCCTTCGGGTCGTCCCACGATGATGCGGGAGGGGTAGAGGTTGTCGTAGAGCGCTTTGCTCTCGCGCAGGAACTCGGGCGAAAAAATGATGTTGTCGCAGCCTGTTTTGGTACG
>CALBPV010000059.1 GCA_937899265.1 uncultured Bacteroidales bacterium | reverse complement strand
AGTTGCGGAAACCTCCATCGTCAGACGATAGACCCAAAGTCAAGTGCCAAAAGCTTGCCCAGATTGTAGGCGACGTTTTGGCAGTTTGGCCGGCATTGTCACCATTCCGTTCTTCTCGCCCGGCTAATATATAGAAGAACAGATTACGACTCGGGGACGAAACTGTATCTTGACATCTTGAAATGATAGTCGATGACCCAGTATTTGTCGCAGAAAGGGCACCAGGGAGAGTGTTCCATGAGTCCCAGCTGGAGGCCGTAGAATCGCGTACCGGCCTCCTGCATTCTGCGCCAGACGAGTTGTCGGGCCTTGTTCACGACAGGCACCTGGAAATCGGAGACGAGAGCCACATCGGCACCCAGATAACGGGGGTCGTTGGCGAGGAGGTCGAAGACGATGTCGAGGGCAGTGCTCACATCGGTGTGTCCGTCGGCACGCAGGCGCATCTGTTGCAGGAGACGGCCTTTTTCGCTCAGGCAGTCCACTGGCCGGGCACTCACGGCGAAAGAGATGAGGAAAAGGTCACGCCGAGAGGAGACAGCATATTCCAGAAGTCGCACCAGGAGGGAGTAACCCAATTCGAGCGGTCGTCCGTCCATGGAGGCGGACGTGTCGAGCACCACAATCATGGGGCCGCAACGGCGTGCACTCGTCTCCTGGAGGCGGCGTGTGGGTTTGAGCAAGTCACTGCGCGACCGGAACATCTGGAGGGACTGCGTGGCATAGCGCAGGGCAAAGAGGTCGCTCAGTTCCGAGTCGGCGCTGAGGGCCAGTTCGCCGGGCAAGAGGGCCGAGAGGTCGTTGCCGAGGGTGAAGCCTTCGATGTCGCTGTGGCTGGCGTGGTCAAGCGACATGGAGGTCCCGGCGGATGCCTGCATGCGGTCGGTTGCCTCGGTATCTGCCTCGCGGCCCATGTATCGGGCCATGTCGAGCAACTGCGGAAAATCATGCTGCAGACGCACCAGACGCCGTGCCTGTTCGAAAAGCACCTCGTTCCAATAGCCGCCCATGAGGTTCCAGGCCTGGAAAAAATCGAGGTCGGAGACATTACACCTTTTTAAATAGTCGGGAATCTGGCGGAGATTGAGCATCAGCAGCGGACGATGGGCCTCGGCCCGTTGCTCCACATCCTCCCGATACTGCAAGAGGGCAGCTTCGGGATCGCTGTCGGGCGGCAAACACTTGAGGCGGAAGGCCTGTTTCTGCTCGCACTCGGCAATCATCTGCATCATCTCGTCGCGATAGATGCGTTCCTTCAGACGGTCGCCCCTCACGCCGAGACGTATTGCATCGTCCTGCATGGTGGACAACACATAGGCCCAAAGGGGCTCCTGCCCGGGCACATCGGCCAGAGAAGGCACTTCGCCGGAGCGGAGGAAACGGTCAATCGCCGTAGAGTACCTGACGGACATCAGCGCGAGTCAATGCTATTTGTCGTTGGAAAGCCTTCATCTCGTCATCGATGAGCAGGCGGTCCGAGGCGGAAGCAAAAAGATGGTTCTTACAAGCGGTGGCCAGCGAGGAGGCCTGCTGCCACAGTTCATCGACGGACGTCTCGATGTCAAGCCCGATTTCGGCATCGGAGGTCTGCGGCCGGGTGTACTGCCGAAGCGACTCGCCGCGCAGAGCCCGATGGAGCGGATAGCGGGAGCCGTTGATGTAGATGTAGCGGTCATCGCGCTGGAGGTTGACCGAGGTCATCGATGCCACCGGCGGGATGTCGTCACCTCCCTCACGGAGAAGGTCGGGATTGCGATAGACGCGGATGACGGTGCGCGAAGGTTCTTGCGGGTCGGCATACATCACGCCGCGCACGGGTGCATCGTTGGGCGAACGGCGATTGTCCATGCGGATGAAATCGGAGACCTGGATGTAGGTCTGTCCGTTGCCGTGATTGTCGATGCGGTAGAGACAGTCGTCGTAGATGATGAGATCCTCATCGCGACGGTCGCCCTCGCTTTGTCGCCGGGCAACGGCAGACTCAACGCGACTGGCACGCAAACGGCGTTCCAACGAGTTCCGAAAGACGGAAAGTTTCTCTCGGGCGGGACCGAGAATCCGGTCTCTCACCATACGAGCCACGGGGTCGCGTTCATCGGGTTCGTTCCACAGACAGTGCTGAAGGAGGAGTAGGTCCTCTGGGGCCACCTCCTTCCGGTCGTGGAGGAAGGCCGAGGTGCGGAGCAGGCGTACCACCTGCTTCCAACGGCGGTCGCTCACATAGACCGTGCGGGTCATTTCGTCTCCCTCGATGCGGAGAGCCTGCAGCGAACGGCGCAGGGCGCTCAAGGTGTCGAGCACCGAAGCCGGCACCACGATGCGGGCTATCTCTTCCTGCCACAGGGCGTACTCTTCTCCCGTGATTTGCAGCGTCTCATCGACGGGCGCAAGAGGGGCATCGTCGGTGAGCATCGCATGGAAAGCCTTCTCGTCACGCACGGGCTCGGAGAAAGCACGCAGCAGGAAACGGTCCCACAGCGCCTCCAGCCCCTCTCCCCTCGTGGGAAGTTCGTTGCTGGCTCCGATGAGCAGTTTGAGGGGAAGATGCATGACCTGATCGCCGTTGAGATAGATTTTCTCGTTGAGAACGGTGAGCAGGGTGTTCTGGATGGCGGGGCCTGCCTTCCATATCTCGTCGAGAAAAACCACATCGGCCGAAGGCAGGAAGCCCTCGGTCACACGACGATAGCGGTCGTGGGTTTTGAGCTGCGAGATGGAAACGGGGCCGAAAATCTCGTCGGGAGTAGAGAAACGCGACATCAGGTACTCAAAACTCCGAGCGGAGCGGAAAGCATCCTTGAGCCGACGAGCCACCATGCTCTTGGCCACACCGGGAGGACCCAGAAGGAGAATGCTCTGTCCGGCAACAGCAGCCAGAAGGGCGAGAGCCACTTCGGTGTCCTTCTCATAGAGACCTTTGCGAAGTTGGAGGAGGAGGGATTGTATTCGTGATTTCATCCTGCGTAAGGGGTTGTAATGAAAAAACTGTCCTTGAGGCGAACCTCAAAGACAGTTTACAGTTTTTCTTCAGAGGGATGCGAATCAATGCATCGTATCGCCAACGGTAAGGTTCTTGCGGCCTTTAGCGCGACGAGCTGCAAGCACGCGGCGACCGTTCTTGGTAGCCATGCGACTGCGGAAACCATGCTTGTGGAGACGGCGATGGTTGTGGGGCTGAAAAGTCATTTTCATAATCTTGTTCTCCTATTATTTAATTATTATTATTTTCGTTCAATAAAGCCGTTTTTGTCAAAACGCGTGTGCAAAAATAGAGAAAATAATTGAACAATCCAAATATTTCAGCAAAAAACTTCAAAAAAATACATGTTTTTTTCGTTTTTTGTTGGATATGTCATCTTTATTTACTATCTTTGCACCCTCAAAAGTTTATATTTTACAAATTCAACAATAAGATTCAAGATTTATGATTAACTCTCAAGACATCAAGAACGGCACCGTCGTTCGTATCGATGGCAAGATCCTCGTAGTGATTGAGTTCTTGCATGTTAAGCCCGGCAAGGGCAACACCTTCATGCGCACAAAGCTGAAGGACGTAGTATCGGGATTGGTTTACGAGCGCCGCTTCAACATCGGCGAGAAGCTCGAAGAGGTGCGCGTGGAGCACCGTCCCTATCAGTTCCTCTACAAGGAAGGCGATGACTATATCTTCATGAACCAGGAGACCTACGACCAGATTCCGATGTCGCACGACCTCATTGCAGGCGCCGACTACATGAAGGAAGGCGACGTAGTGGAAGTGGTTTCGGATGCCGACACGGAGACAATTCTCACGGCTGAGATGCCTGTCAAGACAGCGCTCAAGATTACCTACTGCGAACCCGGAGTGATGGGCAACACCGCCACCAACGCCATGAAGCCCGCCACCCTCGAGACCGGCGTAGAGTGCCGCGTGCCCCTTTTCATCAACGAGGGCGACACCATCATCGTCGATACCCGCGACGGCAGCTACGTGGAGCGCGCCAAATAAACAGACAACAACGACAATAGGAAAAAGGCCCGGACTGCTTCGGGTCTTTTTTTTGTATGTAACACCCTTCGGCTCTCGATGACAATCGGCCGGTTCGCGTCTGAAACTTGCGTCAAAACTGCACAAAATCACTCGTTTTGAGAAATTTTGAAGGCAAAAACGTTTTTTATAAAGTTAATTTTATAAGAATTGCCCGTTTTTGTAAAAATAAATTTATAACTTTGCACCGATTTTATAAACTTTGTTTTACAAAATGTCTGTTTCGAAAAAAATTATCCTCGATTGTGCGCGTGATATGCGCGACGAAATAGAGAGCGCCGAAGTGATAGCCCGGCCTTTCGAATGGGAAGACAATGGCAACTATGTCTTTGTGGGTGTTCGTCATGTGGGTAAATCCTATATGATGTATCAGCGTGTGAAGGAACTGCTGACCCAAGGCATCGGATGGGACGAAATCTTATATGTCAATTTCGACGACGAGCGCCTTGCTGAATTAACTACCGAAGACTTGAATCTTCTCATTGAAACACACCTCGAAACCTGGGGCAAAAAACCGCACGTCTTTCTGGACGAGATTCAGAATGTTCCCCACTGGGACAAATTCGTGAGGCGTTTGGCCAACGAGAAATACCACATCTGTGTGACCGGCAGCAATGCCCGAATGTTGAGCAAAGACGTGGCAACGACTCTCGGCGGCAGATTCTTCATCGTGGAGGTTTATCCCTTCTCGTTTCATGAATATTTGCGGGCCAATCAGGTAGAATTGACCGAAAATTGGCAGCATTCAACCTTGGAACGCGCCAACGTCTCCCGCTTGATGAATGAATATATCAAATTCGGCGGCCTGCCAGAAATCACAGGGTTCCGCAACAAGCGCGCCACGCTGTCGAGCCTCTATCAGAAGATTTATCTGAGTGATATCTGTACCCGCAATGGAATCAAGAATGACCGAGTCCTTAATATCATGATTAAAAAACTGGCCGAAAGCGTGAAGCAGCCCATTTCCTTCAACAGGCTTCGCAACATCGTCGTTTCCACAGGACACCAAATTTCCCTGCCTTCCGTCATCGATTATGTAGGGTATGCCATCGACTCATGGCTCCTGATTCCTATTGAAAATGAAATAGCCAAACTCTCGGACAAGGAAAGCATCAAGAAATACTATTTCATAGACAACGGCATTTTGAACCTTTTCTTAACGGATGAAGAAACTTCCCTCATTGAGAATATGGTGGCCGTAGAACTCTGTCGTCGCTACGACAAGAAAAATGTCACCTATCTCAACGATGGCGGGCGGGAGATAGACTTCATCGTCGCCGACCGTCAACTGGCCATTCAGGCGAGCTACAGCATCAAGGATGCAGACACTCGCAATCGCGAGATTGCCCCGCTGCTGCGTTTTGGAGCAAGTCATCCCGGATGGAAACTTCTTGTCATCACCCATGATGAAAGCGAACTGATGGAACAGAATGGCCTCCAAATAGAAGTTGTCCCCTTCTGGAAGTGGACCTTTTGATGCCATACACCGCTTACAGAATCTCCCGTTGCTCCCCCCCCCCAAAAAACGCAGGGCACACTTGCCCTGCGTTTTTGTTGTACCCGAAGTGGGACTCGAACCCACACAACCGCAATGGTCAAGGGATTTTAAGTCCCTCGTGTCTACCATTCCACCATTCGGGCAACCGAAGGATTTGGGAGACCCCCAAAAATTTCCGGCTGCAAAGATACGATTTTTTTTTGACATAGACAGCATTCTTGACAAGGAAAATAAAAAAATCGAAGAAAAAGGAAGATTTTAGGGACTTTTTTTGGTTCTCTGTCAATTTTTTGCTATCTTTGCACGCAAAATTTGGCAACATCATCACATTTCAGTCGCTAAAATGAAAAAGACAAACGACAACGAGCAAAAGATTGTAATTTACCAAATGTTGGTGCGTCTCTTTGGTAACACCAACCCCACAAGGCGCCCGAACGGAACGCTGGCCGTCAACGGCTGCGGAAAGATGAACGATATTAATCCGGCTGCTCTGCGCAGCATCCGACAGTTGGGCTGCAACTACGTGTGGTACACCGGACTCATCCAACAAGCCACGCAGACCGATTGGTCCTTTCTCGGTCTGCCCCGACAAGACCGGCACGTCGTGAAGGGCATCGCAGGGTCGCCCTATGCCATTACCGACTACTACAGCGTTTCGCCCGACCTGGCCGAAGATCCCCTGAACAGGATGGCCGAATTTGATGCCCTCGTCGAACGGACCCACAAGGCAGGTCTCAATCTCATCATCGATTTCGTGCCCAATCACGTGGCACGCCAGTACCACTCAACCATGAAACCCGAAGGCACACGCGACCTCGGTCAAGATGACAACACCGGCGTGGCTTTCTCTCCCGACAACAATTTCTACTACATTCCCGACCAACCCTTCGCTCCGTGGTTCGACCTCGGCAGCGGCGATGACCAATATACGGAATGTCCTGCCAAGGTGACGGGCAACGACTGCTTCACGCCCAGTCCCGACAAAAACGACTGGTATGAGACTGTCAAACTCAACTACGGTGTCAACTACCTCTGCGGCGGAGAAAAGCACTTCTCCCCCATCCCGTCAACATGGAAAAAAATGCTCGACATCCTCCTCTACTGGGCCGGAAAAGGCGTGGACGGATTCCGATGCGACATGGCCCACATGGTGCCCGTGGAGTTTTGGGCTTGGGCACTCCCTCAAGTCAAGAAGGCAGCGCAACAAGGCATCATCTTCATCGCCGAAATCTACGAGCCGTCCGTCTATCGTGCTTACATTGAGGCAGGCTTTGACTACCTCTACGACAAAGTCGGTCTCTATGATACTTTAAAAAGTGTAATCCGCTGGGAACGTTCGGCCTCAGACATCACCTACTGCTGGCAAGCCCACGGCGACATTCAGGACCACATGCTCAATTTCCTCGAGAATCACGACGAGCAGCGTATCGCCTCCGACTTCTTTGCAGGCGCTCCCGAGAAGGGCTTCCCGGGTTTGGCCACAGGTCTCCTGATGAACCGGAGCCCCTACATGATTTATTTCGGACAGGAACTCGGCGAACGGGGCATGGACGAAGAAGGCTACAGCGGCAGGGACGGACGTACCACCATCTTCGACTACTGGTCGCTCCCCAAGGTCATACAATGGCACGGCGAGGGCGACAGTTGGAGCCTCGCGGGTCTCGGCAAAGAGGAGAAAAAGGTGCGCGACTACTATCGCAGCCTGCTTACACTCGCTGCGGAGCACCCCGTCTTCACCGCCGGAAAGTTCTGGGACCTCGAATATGCCCAGTTCAACAACCCCGGCTTCGATACGCAGCGTCTCTACGCCTTCCTGCGCTATGGCGGCAAGGAAAGAGCCTTGGTGGTAGCCAACTTCTCGGAGTCGAACGGCAAGGTGTGGGTCGATATCCCGCGCGAGGCTTGGGACGAACTCAAGATACGCACCAAGACGCTCACCTTCACCAATCTCCTCAAGGGCAAATCCTACAGGATTCCTTTCGACCCGACAGAGCCCGTCCCTGTCGATATCGATGCCGACAGCGTGACGGTTCTGACCTTCTGATTTTGACTGCTTCGGAAGTCAAATTATCGCGATTATTATAAATAATGTTATTTTCCCTCTGATAATTGCGACAAAATTTGGCAGTCTCGTCCGAAAGTCCTATCTTTGCACATATATATTCAAAGAATATGAATAATAATTTTTTAGTCTTCTCCGGTCGCGCTTCGCGCTACCTGGCTGAAAAAATCTGCGCTTCATTGGGATGCCCCCTCGGCAACCTCAACGTACAGACCTTCGCAGACGGTGAGTTCGGTGTTAGCTTCGAAGAAACCATTCGCGGCAAACATGTTTTCCTGGTTCAGAGCACCTTTCCTACGGCCGACAACCTCATGGAACTGCTCCTCATGATTGATGCGGCCAAGCGAGCTTCGGCAGCCCATATCATCGCTGTAATCCCCTATTTCGGATGGGCCCGTCAAGACCGCAAGGACAAACCCCGCGTGGCCATCGGAGCCAAGTTGGTGGCCGACCTTCTGAGTGTGGCAGGCATCGACCGTCTCATCACGATGGACCTTCATGCCGACCAGATACAGGGCTTCTTCAACATTCCCGTCGATCATCTCTACGCCTCGAAAGTGCTCGCACCCTACATCGAACAGGAGGTGGGCACCGAGAACCTCGTTATCGCATCGCCTGACGCAGGCGGTTCGAAGCGAGCCTACAACTACGCCAAATATTTCGGCGTGCCGATGGTGATGTGCTCCAAGCACCGCGAGAAGGCCAATGTGGTCGATTCGATGTTCCTCATCGGTGAAGTCGAGGGCAAAGACGTAGTACTCTGCGACGACATGGTGGATACTGCCGGCACCATCACCAAAGCCGCCAACCTGATGATGGAGAAGGGAGCCCGTTCGGTAAGAGCCATCGCCTCCCACTGTGTGATGTCGGGTCCTGCCAACGAACGTGTGGAAGCTTCGTCGCTCAAGGAAATGATTTTCACCGATTCCATCCCCTATCGCGGCTCGTGCGCCAAGGTTCACATCCTCTCGATAGCCGACATGTTTGCCGAGACCATTCGCCGCCTCATGAACGAGGAGTCCATCTCCAACATGTTCATTATATAAAAGGAGAAGAGTTCCCCTACCCCAGTATTCACATTAAGCTACTACAAGATATGTCCTTTATTCAAGATAAAGTCGTGATGGACGGCCTCACGTTCGACGACGTCCTTCTGGTGCCCTCCTATTCGGAAGTGCTCCCGCGCGAAGTGGATCTTCGCACCCGTTTTTCCCGTCGCATCACTCTCAACATCCCCATCGTATCGGCTGCCATGGACACCGTGACCGAAGCCTCGCTGGCCATCGCCATGGCCCGGGAAGGCGGCATCGGTGTCATCCACAAGAACATGCCCATCGAAGCGCAAGCCCATCAGGTTTCGCAGGTCAAGCGTGCCGAGAACGGCATGATATACGCGCCCGTCACAACCCGACCCAATGCGACGGTGCGAGACGTGCTGACCATCATGAGCGAATACCACATCGGCGGTGTGCCGGTGGTTGACGAGCAGCGCCGTCTCGTGGGCATTGTCACCAACCGCGACCTCCGTTTCCAGAAAGACCTCAACCGCAGCATCTCGGAAGTGATGACCAGCCAAAACCTCATCACGGCTCAGGTAGGCTTCAACCTGCTCGATGCCGCAGACATCCTCCAGGAACACAAAATCGAGAAACTCCCCGTGGTGGATGCCGAAGGACATCTGGTAGGTCTCATCACCTACAAGGATATCACCAAAGCCAAAGACAAACCCAACGCCTGCAAGGACACAAAGGGGCGTCTGCGCGTGGCTGCCGGCGTAGGTGTCACAGCCGATGTGATGGACCGCACGTCCGCCCTGGTGGATGCCGGTGTCGATGCCGTCGTTGTCGATACGGCTCACGGCCATTCCAAAGGCGTGGTGGGTGTGCTCGAAAAGATTAAATCCACTTATCCCGACATCGACGTTGTGGTAGGCAATATCGCCACAGCCGAAGCTGCCACCTATTTGGCCGATGCCGGAGCGGATGCCGTGAAGGTCGGCATCGGTCCCGGCTCAATCTGCACCACCCGCATTGTGGCCGGTATCGGCGTTCCCCAGCTTTCGGCTGTCTATGAAGTGGCCAAAGCCCTGCACGGACGCGACATCCCGCTCATCGCCGACGGCGGTATCCGCTACTCGGGCGATATCGTGAAGGCCATTGCTGCCGGCGGCTACAGCGTCATGCTCGGTTCGCTGCTCGCCGGTGTGGAAGAAAGTCCCGGCGACACCATCATCTTCAACGGACGCAAATTCAAAACCTATCGCGGCATGGGTTCGCTCGATGCCATGCAGCAGGGTTCCAAGGACCGTTACTTCCAGTCGGGCGAAGCCGATGTCAAGAAACTCGTTCCCGAGGGCATCGTTTCGCGCGTTCCTTTCAAGGGCAACCTCAACGAAGTCATCTATCAGATGGTGGGCGGCCTCCGCGCCGGCATGGGGTACTGCGGTGCCAAAGACATCCCGACCCTCCACGCCACTTCGAAATTCACCCGTATCACCAATGCGGGCATCCTCGAAAGCCATCCCCACGATGTGACCATCACCAAGGAAGCTCCCAACTACTCAAGAGGCGAATAAATGAAGCGTAACCTGTTTTTTCTCCTCGGCTCCCTGTTGCTGACGTATGCCTCGGCCCAGACCCATAAGGTTCTGATAGAGACCAACATGGGCAATATGACCGTCATGCTCTACGACGACACGCCCAACACCACCGCCAACTTCCTCCAGAAGGTGCGCGACGGCTATTACGACGGTTCGCTGTTCGGACGCGTTATCCCCAGCTTCATGATACAGGGCGGAGCTCCCGACTCGAAGACAGCTCCTCCCGGGGCATCCATCGGTTGGGGTGACATCAAGGAGGAGATTCCGGGCGAGATACGCCTCAACCACGTCCCCAAGAAAGGAGCTTTGGCTTCCCCCCGCCGCGACGACAAAGTCAATCCGCAGAAGAAGAGCGACATGTCGATGTTCTTCATTGTGCAGGGCTACACCATGACGCGCGAATACATGAAAGCGTGGGAAATGAAGACCAACGAATCCATCCGCAAGGCCGTCAAAGCCAAGATGTTCACTCAGGCAGTCAAAGACTCGCTGCGCATCCTCAAGCAGGGCGACCCCAACGAGTACAACCGCTATGTACGCGCCTTCAATCAGGCGATGGACAGCGTCTGCCACAAGACTCCCGGCGCACGCTATTTCACCGAAGCCGAGAAGGAAGCCTACAGTACCATAGGCGGAGCTCAGCATCTCTACGGCGAATATACCATCTACGGCGAAGTCATCAGCGGACTCGAAGTGATAGACAAAATTGCGGAACTCGAGACCAACATGGCCGATCGTCCCAAAACCGACGTTCGCATGAAAATCCGCGTGATACAGTAAAAAAAGAGAGAATCACAATGCCGGCTTCAGCCAGTTGCCCCATCTCAATCGGATGAGGAATATCGAACCTCTCACACAAAGTTCGATGCACATCGCCAGCCAGACACCGTTGAGCCCCCAGCCGAAAACCTTCACGAAGAGCAACGCGAGCGAGATTCTCACCACCCACATCGAAGTGAAATTGATGGTTGCGGGCTTGAGGGTATCGCCGGCACCCACCATACAGCCGTAGCACACAATGGCGGCAGCAAACATGGGTTCGGCCCAGGCCTCGATGCGAAGCGCTCCTGTGCCAAGGTCGATGATGTCGCGGACGGGCGTTATGAAGGCCATCATGAAGGGAGCTCCGAACCACATCACCACGCCCATCACCGACATCACAGCCATGCCCAAGCCCACACAGAGCCAGGCAAAGCGCTTGGTGAGTTCGAGACGCCGTGCTCCGATGCTTTGGCCCACAAGGGTCGTTGCGGCTTCCTGGATACCGTAGCCTGGCATATAACACAGTGCCTCGACCGTGATGCCAAACGAATGGGCCGCGATGGAGGCCGCTCCGAGAGGTGCGAGAATCATGGTCGTTGCAACCTGGGCCGACGTGGTGACTATGCGTTCCAGACCGATGGGCGAACCAATCACAAAAGCACGTTTCAGTATGTTTTTGCTCACCTTGAAACTGCGCAACGACAACAGCGGCTCGGCAGCTGTCGAAAAGACAGGTGACCGGCGGGTAATGTAGTAC
Organism: uncultured Bacteroidales bacterium; assembly: GCA_937899265.1. Lineage (GTDB taxonomy): Bacteria > Bacteroidota > Bacteroidia > Bacteroidales > UBA3663 > Liminaster. The sequence goes on along the minus strand of CALBPV010000059.1, from coordinate 19,743 downwards.
CACACAATCAGCGCCGTGAGCGTCTCGGCTGTCATGGTTCCCAACGCAGCTCCCGTCACTCCCAATCCGGCACCCCACACCGGAATGTCGATTCCGGCAAGATGCCACGTTTGGGAAGGGAAGATAAACAGAAAGTTGAAAATGACATCCAGGAGACACATCACGACTCCCATCGTCGAGGGGAACCGTATATTGCCCGATGCGCGTATCGAACCCATTCCGGAATAGGAAATCTGAAGAACGGGAATCGAAGCGGCAAAAATGGCAAAATAGAGGGATGCATCGCGGGCAATCTCAGCACTTCCTCCGAGCCACGTAGGCAAGGGATAGGCAATGAGGACACCTGTCAGACCCAACAGCAACCCAATCGAGCCGCCGATGAAGAAACAATGGCGCAAGACATCGCGGGCTCCGCGCATGTCGTTGGCACCCACACGATGGGCCACCTGCACCGAGAAACCCGCACCGACAGCCGACCCGAGACCTCCGAAGAGCCAACAGGTTGTCGAGACCAGGCCGATACTTGCCGAGGGATTGGCACCCAGCTGTCCCACCATCGCCGCATCGATATACTGGAGGAGCACTCCGGCCACCTGGGCCACGATGGCAGGCAATGCCAAACCTGCCGTGAGAGACAACTGTTCGCGGAACGTTATCTTGCGTCTCTCGCGGATTTTGAGCAGCAGCGGGTCGGTGTTCAGTATCGACACAGCCTCCGGTTATTTGTTGGCCAGATATTTCTCGGCATCCATTGCGGCGTGACAACCCGACCCTGCAGCCGAGATGGCCTGACGGTAGATGGGGTCGGCAACGTCACCGGCAGCAAACACTCCGGGTATATTGGTTTGGGTGGTGGGATGTTTGACAATGGCATAACCCTGTTCATCGCACTCCAGGGCGGGACGGAAGAGTTCCGTATTGGGATGATGGCCGATGGCGAGGAAGAACCCGTCGATGGCAATATCGTACTTCTCCTCGTGGTCCGTACCCTTCCCTCTGACGAGATGGGCACCCTCCACGCCGTTGTCGCCGAAAAGACCCAACGTCTGTGTCTCCCAAAGCACTTCGATGTTTTCCTGTTCCTTGACCTTCTGCTGCATAGCCTCTGTGGCACGCAGCACGTTGCGGCGCACAATCATATAGACTTTCTTGGCCAGATGAGACAGATAGACCGCTTCCTCGCAGGCGGTATCACCGCCGCCCACGACGGCCACTGTCTTCTTGCGGTAGAAGAATCCGTCGCACGTGGCACAGGCCGACACACCCATGCCGGCATATTTCTTCTCGTCGTCGAGGCCGAGATATTTGGCCGATGCGCCTGTGGCAATAATGATTGCTTCGGCCTCAATTTCCGTACCGTCGTCGATATGTACTCTGTGGGGCTTGGAGCCGTCCATCGAAAAATCGACTTTATCCACCACTCCGTAGCGGATTTCTGTGCCGAGACGTTCGGCCTGACGGCGCATATCGTCCATCAGGTCGTTGCCGGTCGTTCCCTCGGGGTATCCGGGGAAGTTGTCGATGTCGGTAGTTGTGGTGAGCTGGCCACCCGAGACGGGGCCTTCGTAGAGCACGGGGCTGAGTCCCGAGCGTGTAGCATAGATTGCAGCAGTGTAACCTGCAGGGCCGGAGCCGATAATCAGAAGTTTCATGACTCTTTGAGTTGTTGTAAAGTATTTTGGAGATCCATTTCGCTGGTAATGAGCACATCACGCGCTTTGGAGCCTGTGTAGGGACCCACAATGCCTGCCACTTCGAGCTGGTCCATCAGACGTCCGGCTCTCGCGTAGCCTATCGAGAACTTGCGCTGAATCATCGACGTTGAGCCTTGGCCCGTGGCCACTACAAGTTCTGCGGCCTGATCGAAGAGCGGGTCGAGTTGCTGCAGGTCCACATCCTCTGTGCCACCGCCTCCGGCACCCTCTTCCACGGGCGGATCGGGCAGATAGAAAGCATGCGTATAGGATGGCTGATTGGCGATATATCTGTTGATGCGGTCCACCTCGGGTGTATCGACGAAGGCACACTGCACACGTTCGAACCTGTTGCCGGTCGAGATGAGAAGGTCTCCGCGTCCGATGAGGTTCTGGGCACCCGTTTGGTCGAGAATGATGGACGAATCGATGCTTTGTCCCACACGGAAAGCGATGCGGGCAGGGAAGTTGGCCTTGATGATACCCGTGATAATCTTGGCCGAAGGACGCTGCGTGGCTATAATCATGTGAATACCCACGGCACGAGCCTTTTGGGCAATACGGGCTATGGGCAACTCGATTTCCTTGCCGGCCGTCATGATGAGGTCGCCGTATTCGTCCACCACAACCACAATGTAGGGCAGGAACTGGTGGTGCGTACCGGCTTTCGAACCCGAAGGCGTGACAATGTGTTTGCCCGGATTGAGTTCGTGCTTGACAAATTTGGCATTGTATTCCTTGATATTTCTCAAGCCGGCATCCTTGAGCAGGGCATAGCGGTCTTCCATCTCCAAGACCACGCTGTTGAGCGTCGAGACGACTTTCCTGACATCCGTGATGATGGGGTCGTCTTCATCAGGCAGCTTGGCGAGATAGTGATTCTCAAGTTTGGAATAGATGGAGAACTCCACCTGTTTGGGGTCGATGAGGATGAGTTTCAGCTGAGCAGGATGTTTCTTGTAGAGCAGCGACGTGATGATGGCATTCAGTCCCACCGACTTGCCCTGTCCCGTAGCACCCGCCACGAGGAGGTGCGGCATCTTGGCGAGATCGAAGGTGAACACATCGTTGGTAATCGTCTTGCCGAGAGCAACCGGCAGTTCCATCTTCGACTCCTGGAAAGCCTTGCTCTCTATGCACGAACGCATTGAGACGGTCTGCGGGTCGCGGTTGGGCACCTCGATACCGATGGCCGACTTTCCGGGAATGGGCGCAATGATGCGGATGCCCGATGTTGAGGCAATCGACATGGCAATCTCGTCCGAGAGGTTTCTTACCCTCGAAATCTTGGTACCCGACTCGAGCACAATTTCAAAGAGCGTGATGGTGGGGCCGACCATGGCATAGATGCTCTGTATCTCGATACCATAGTCCAGGAGGGTCTGGCGTATTTTCTCCTTGTTGGCCTCCTGCTCCTCCATATCCACGGGGATGTCTTTGTTTTGGTAGTCCTTCAGGAGATCGAAGTCCGGGAACTTGAAGTCCGGTAGCTGTGTTGTCGGGTCGTAGTCGGGCTGGTCTATCACCGGGCGGTCCACCGTCTCGGTCGTTCCTGTCTGAACGGTGAACGTCGGATCGGGAGACACCGGGTCGGGCATCTTGGGTGTTTCGGGATCGCCCGGGTCGTCAAGGTCTTCCGAATCATCGGCCATAGTCCCCTTTGCGGGTTCCTGAGAGGCTGACGAGGGCGGCAACGGCTCGAACCCGATTTCCTCCTCAGACGCAGGCGGCACAACAACGGGTTGCGAAGCGTAGATGGGGTCGGAGGATTCCAGTTCGTCGGAAGTTGCGTTCTGTGCCTGTTCCTTCAGCGCTTCGGCTTCCCGGCGGGCGGCTTCCACCCGCTCCTTGCGGATTTCGTTGAGTCTCGAGGGCCAGTCCATGACCTTGCGGGTCATTTCGATGGTGGCTTTGAAGGTGAACAGCGACAGCAGAATGAAGAGACCGAGAATGACGATGAAGGTGCCGGCCCAACCCAGATTGGCGGCTACCAATTGCGTGAAATCGTAGCCGTGAGCACCGCCCAGGTAGAGGAAGGTGTCCTCATAGAATCGTATCAGCAGGAAACCCAACGCCATCGAAAGCCAAATGGCCCAGAGCGAAACGAGGATGAACTCCAGCACAAGCGAACGTACGGATTCGTTCTTGATGAGACGATAGCCCAAATGCAAGAAATAGGCTACGAAGAGGAAGGCCGAGACGCCTATCCAGCGATTGATGGCCAGCTCGGCGACCACAGCGCCGAAGGTTCCCATCCAATTGGTGATGCGATTACCTACTGAAGTGAGTGTTGACCACGAGAGATTCTCGAGCAACGCCTGATCGGCTTTGCCCGTAAACAGGAATGAGAGAAATGCGAGTCCTACGATAGCGGCCAGCATAAAGATAACCAATCCCGCGACAAAACGTGTGCGGTCGCTTCTTACGAAGTTATTTACCTTTTGCCAGAAGGATGGTTCCTTGGACTTGGCCGTTGCAGGCTTTTTGTTTGAATTGGACATTATTTATATATGTAAAAGAGAATAGAAATGTTGCTTTGTCAATAATCAGTATTTTCTCCAGAACTCCGGAGTGAGCACGATGAGGAACGTGAAGATTTCCAGACGACCCATCAGCATCGCAAACGACAGCATCCATTTGCCGGCATCGGGCACGGAGGCCCACGTGAAAGCAGGACCGGTGAGGCCGAGGCCGGGTCCGGTGTTGGAAAACGCCGAGATGGACGTTCCGAACGCACTCTCCACATCCAATCCCAGAATCTGCAGAATGAAGTTCGAGAGGAAAATCAAAATCACATAGACCGAGAACATCGCCATCACTTTGTAGATGGTTCCTGTCGGAACGGGCCGTTCGTTGAGTTTCACAATCGACACTTGGCGCGGATGCAGCATGCGGATAAAATGGCTCTTGATGCTCTTGACAAACACCGCGACTCTCACCACCTTCATGCCTCCGGCCGTCGAACCCGCACAGCCGCCGCACATCATCAACACAAACGTAGGCTGCCAGAAGAGCATGCCCCACGCATCGTAGTCGAAATACTCGGCCTGAAAGCCGCCCGACGATACGATGGTCATCACGTGGAAGAAACTCATCCTCAACACAGTCAGGAACCCGGGATTTGTTCCGCCCATGGCCAGAACCTGTTGTTCGGAAGCCCAATCCACGCTCCGCACGATATAGATCATCACAACGAACAATCCCGTGAAGCACAGAACGATGCGTACAAACCAGCGGAACTCTTCGTCTTTCCAGAACATCTTCCAGCGCCCGACACCCGCATAATAGAACAGCGAGAAGTTGAGCGAAGCGATGAAGAGGAAGATGGCCACAATATACTCCACGTAGGATGAATGATAGTAGGCCAGCGATGCCTGATGGGGCGCAAAACCTCCCGTGGCAACGGTGGACATAGCCACATTCACAGCATCGAACAAAGTCATGGGTCCCAGCGAGAGCAGGAAAGCGGCCATGAGCGTAAGCGACAGATAGATGCCCCACAGACGGCGGGCCGTGCTCTGAATCTTGGGGCGCAGTTTACTTCCTCCCAATCCGGTCGTTTCGGCATCGAACATCATGTTGGCACCCGTTCCTCCCCCGATGAGGGGCAACAGAGCCAACGAGAAGACCACGATGCCGAGACCGCCCAGCCAGTGGGTCATCGAACGCCAGAAGAGGATGCCGTGCGGTTGCAAGTCGATGTTTTCGAGAACGGTCGAACCCGTGGTCGTGAAGCCGGACATCGCCTCGAAGAATGCATCTGTCAGGTTGTCTGTGGTTCCGTAGAGCAGGTAAGGCATCATGCCGAAAAACGAGAAGACAATCCACGCCAACGACACTATCAGATAGCCGTCCTTTTTCTCCATGCCCGGCTCGCGTTTGCGTCCCGACCGCCAAAGCAAGGCTCCGGCAAGGGCCGTCACCGCTGTTGTCAGAGCCAGACACAACCAGTCGCTGTCTCCCGCTGCAAAACGGTAATAGACGGCAACACCGGTGCTCACCAGCATGAAAAAGGATTCCATGAGGAGCAACACCCCGAAGACGTAGCGAAGCAGGCGGTAGTTCATCCGAGAAACTGGAATTTGAGAAGTAATAATATCAGCCGAGGAAAAGTTTTTCGACTTGTCGTATCTTTTCGTCGCGGCATACCACCACGACATGATCGCCGGGCAGAATCTGCGTGTCGCCACCGATGGTGTGGCCCACGCCGTTGCGCACCAGACCGCCCAAGGTGATATCCCGGTCTATCTTGAGACTTTTGACGGGAGCCTTGGTAATGTACGAGTCGGGTTGAGCCACCAAGTCGGCAATTTGGGCATCGACTAGCGAATAGACTTTGGCCGAGGTCTTGTCGGCATTGAGCAGCATCTGGTAAATCGAAGCGGCAGTGAGCAGCTTCTTGTTCACGGTCGAACCGATGTTCAGATTGTCGGCTATCGTAATGTAACCCACGTCCTCTATCTCGGCGATGGTTTTGCCTACGCCCAGTTTTTTGGCGTTGAGGCACGAGAGGACATTGCTCCCCGAATTGTCGCCCAGGGCCACGAAGCAGTCGTTGCGGGTAAGATGCAGCTCCGCAAAAACGTCCATGTCGTCCTCGCCGCCCTGAATCACATGACAGCCTTTGACCAGTTCCAGCAGGCGTTCGGCTCGCTGCCTGTCCTTCTCCACAAAGACGATGTCCATACCTTGGGGCAAAGCGAATGCAGCCTGCACGCCTATTCTGCGACCGCCCATGAATATGATGCGGCGGATGTCCTTCACTTTCTTGCCGCACACCAACCGGACGGCATTCTGTTCGTCGGGGGTCGTCATGAAGAAGACGATATCCTCGGCCAGCACGCTGTCGGCACCCGAGGGGATAATCAGGTTCTCGCCGCGCTTGATGGCAGCCACATGATACTGCTTGTGTTCGCGTCCGAGGTCCATCAGCTTCTGTCCGACAATGGGGGCTCCCTCTCTCACCTTGACGGCAAGCAGGAGGAGGCTTCCTTCGCAGAACTCAACCGACAGACGGGCCCAGGGTGTGGCAATGACGCGGGCAATGGCCTGTCCACCCAGAAACTCGGGATAAATGAGACTCGAGACACCGATTCTGCGATAGAATGTGGTTGACTCTTCTTTCTGCAGTTCGTAGTTGTCGATACGAGCCATCGTTCTGCGGGCTCCCATGTTGGTGGCCAGCAGACAGGCGTGGATGTTGACACTCTCAACGGGCGTTACGGCTATGAAGAGGTCGGCTTTGTTCACCTCCGCCTCCCTCAGGGTCGCTATCGAGGTGGGCGAACCCAACAGGGTCATGATGTTCAAGAACGCAAGCTGCGAGAGGCGTTCGGGATCTTCATCTATCAGTATCACATCCATGTTGTCCGCCGACAGAAGTTTGGCAAGATGTGTACCCACTTCGCGGGCGCCTGCAATAACGATTTTCATGCTGTCAATATGTTAGCGATGCTTTGGGCATCCATTCCACACAATTCCATGAGCTCGGGCACCGACCCCTGTTCGATGAATCGGTCGGGAATACCGACTCTCACCACCCGTCCCTTGTAGCCCAGGGCACTGGCTTCTTCGAGCACAGCCGACCCCAATCCGCCTGTCAGCGTGCCGTCTTCCACCGTCACGACGGTGTCGTAGGTCGCAAAGACTTCCTTCAACAGTTCCCTGTCGATGGGTTTCAGGAACACCATATCATAGTGGGCATAACCCTCGGGACTCTTCTGCTGTCCGATGGCCAGCGCAATGGCTTTCTTCACCTCCAGTCCGATGGGACCCAAGGAGAGCACGGCTTTGCGTACGGGAACCCCGGGAGCATCCTCCCGTTTTCCGTCGCTCAGGCACACCCCTTTGCCCGTGGGCAACTCTTCGAGCGCACATTTCCAATCGACTCTGGAGCCTCGACCCCTCGGATAACGTATCATCCAGGGGCCCTCGCCCTTGTAGGCTGTGTACATCAGGCGGCGGAGCGCATGTTCGTCGATGGGCGAACAAACGGTCATGCCGGGAATGGCACGGAAAATGGGCAGGTCGAAAGCGCCGTGATGGGTCGGCCCGTCGGCTCCCACGAGACCGGCTCGGTCCAGACAGAACACTACATGCAGTCCCAGCAACGCCACGTCGTGGATTACCTCATCGACGGCCCTCTGCATGAAGCTCGAGTAGATGTTGCAGAACGGTATCTTGCCTTCTTTGGCCATGCCGCCCGAGAAGGTCACCGCATGTTCTTCGGCAATGCCCACGTCAAAGGTCCTCAACGGGAAGGCCGACATCATAAAGTTCATCGAGCAGCCCGACGGCATGGCAGGTGTCACGCCCGTGATGCGTTTGTCTGTTTCGGCAAGTTCCACCAGCGTGTGGCCGAACACATCCTGGAATCGCGGAGGCTTGTTGCTCTCGTCCTCGGTGAGCCTCTCTCCCGTCTCGGGGTCGAATTTGCCGGGAGCGTGCCAGATGGTGGCATCCTTCTCGGCAGGTTCGAAGCCCTTGCCCTTCACCGTGCAGATGTGCAGCAGCTTTGGGCCGTTCAAGTCCTTGATTTTCCGAAGTATGTGAACCAGCGACACCACGTCGTGCCCGTCAACCGGGCCGAAATACCTCAGGTCCAGACCCTCGAAGATGTTCTGCCTGTGCGACACCATCGCCTTCACGCTGTTGTTGAAGCGTATCAAACCGCGTCGCAAGGCATCTCCCATCAGGTGCAACCTCCGCATCGTCTTGTAGGCATGCCAGCGCAGCTGGTTGTAGCGCCGCGATGTCGAGATGCGGGTCAGGTACTTCGACAGGGCTCCCACGTTCTTGTCGATGGCCATGCGGTTGTCGTTCAGTATGATGAGCAGGTTGTTCGGACGGGTCGTTGCATTGTTCAGACCCTCAAAGGCCAGACCGCCTGCAATGGACGCGTCGCCTATCACGGCCACAACCTTATTCTTGCGGCCGCTCAAGTGACTCGCCACCGACATACCGAGTGCCGCCGAAATGGAATTGGAGGCATGTCCGGCAGCAAAAGTGTCGTATTCGCTTTCCTCCGGCGTGGGGAATCCTTTCAGACCGTGCAGCTGACGCAGTGTGTCAAACTGTTCCCTCCGTCCCGTCAGAATCTTGTGGGCGTAAGCCTGATGACCCACGTCCCATACGATACGGTCCTCCGGCGTGTTATAGACATAGTGGAGAGCCACCGTGATTTCCACAGCACCCAACGACGATGCAAAATGTCCCGGATGGACCGAACATTCCCGAATTATATATTGACGAACGGCATCACAAACATCCGTCAATTGGCTTTCGGGCAATTGGCGCAAATCGGCAGGATAGCCGATGGTTTTCAGGATGTCAGTCACGTTGTCTTGCATATATTTGTAACTTTCAACTTTTAACTTTCAACTTTCAACTTTTAACTTTCAACTTTCAACTCTCAAAGGAGTCTCTCAACACAAGAATCGACTCGGGTCCCATATTGAAGAGCAGGTCGAGGATGCTCAGATTGGGAAGGAAAGGCTGTCTCTCGCCAAAAACCTGCCAATAGGGCTCGGCCTTGAACTCCGGCAGGGCGGCCTCGAGAGGACGCTTGGGATGAAGCGTTTCGCGGAGGTCTCTGATGCCTTCCCCGGCCTCAATGTATTCCGTCGAATACTCCACTGCGGGTGCGAAGCCTATCAGCTCGCATATCTTGCGTCTCAGGGCTTCGTTCAGTCCCAGCAGCGTCTCGCTTTCCTGTTGCCAGAGGGGAGCCAGTTCGTCGATGTAGTATTCGTAGAACGGCGTTCTCCCGTATGCACTCATGATGGCGATGAGATGCTGGTGTCGCCACTCCCCGTGGTCCGAGAGACGCACCTCCCGAATGGGGCATTTGATTCGGGCTCCTTTCTCCACGTTGATGCTCAATGTCAGTGGGCCTTGATCCGAGCCGAGGAAACAGCGGTTCCTGTAGCTCTGCTTGTTGTAGTTCTCATGCGTCTCGATAATGACCTTTGGCGCATGATAGAGCACTGCGTAGTAGGCCACCGGTGCCAGATAGGCGGTTGAGAGCAGGAAGGTCTTATCCATCAACTTTAAACTTTGAACCTTGAACCTTGAACATTGAACATTGAGAACCTTGAACCTCTTTTCCCCATATTCCCCGTTATTAAAATAAAAAACTCTAGTTTTTTCGAACCTCTCGAACCTCTCGAACCTCTCAAACCTGGAGCCCTCACCCATGAACCCTCATCAGGATTCGTTCAGTGAGCATACTTCCCGTCTCGGGGTCAAGCGAGAACCAGATGAAGAGAGGTTTGCCCACGATGTGATTTTCGGGCACGAAGCCCCAGTAGCGCGAGTCGGCCGAGTTGTCGCGGTTGTCGCCCATCATCCAGTAATAGTCCATCCGAAAGGTGTAGGTCGTGGCGGGCTTGCCGTTGAGCAGCCAAGTGCCACCCTCACCTTCTTCGAGCGTATTGCCCTCATAGTTGCGGATGCAGCGCCCATAGACCTCCGCATTCCAGGCGTTCAGCTCCACGCTGGCTCCCTTCTTGGGAATCCAGATGGGGCCGTAGTCGGCACGTGTCCAAGGATTGGTCTCCGAGAGCGGATAGACAAAGTCCCTTCCGAATATCTCGGCAGGAACCACGCCCACATAGACCACCGTACCGGTCATGCCTTCGAGTTTGGCTTTCATCTCGCGCGTCAGCAAGGCGGAGTATATCTTGCCCTTGAACTCGCCGGTCTGTACGTCTGTAGCCAGTCCCAGCGTCATGGCCAGCTCCGTCTTGGGGAAGTTGGCCACGAGGTCAAAGTCCGTGTGGTCTTCGTCATAGACACCCAGTTTCTTCCATGTCGAGGCAGCAATCTCCTTGCCGGGCTGTGTGGCCACGAAATATCGCTGCTGGGCATATCGGGGTGTCTCCAGCGCTTTGCCGTCGATGTGGATGATGTTGTCGATGATTTGGAGCGTGTCGCCGGGCAGACCCACGCAACGTTTCACATAGTTCTCCCTGCGATCGACAGGACGGTAAATCAGTTTGCCGAACTTGCCCGCATGCATGGCCTCCGTTCCGAATTGGAAACGCAGCTGATAGTAGTCGGCCGACGGCATTTCGCTGGCTACGGTATCGCCCGAAGGATAGTTGAACACCACGATATCGTAGCGCTCCACCTTGCCCAAGCCGGGCATACGGCTATAGTCCAGGAGCGGTTTGTCGAGATAGCTGTCGCCCAAGTTGGCTCCCAGAATGTCAATTGTATTGTGGAAGATGGGCAGCGAGAGGGGCGTCATGGGGATGCGCGGACCGTAGCTCACCTTCGACACCAGCAGGTAGTCGCCGGCTCTCATGGTCTTCTCAAGCGATGTCGTGGGGATTTTGAAGTTCTGCACGAAGAAATTCTGCAGAATCCACACAGCCACCAGCGCAAACACAATGGCATCCACCCAGCTCATCACACTGCGCAGGAAACCGTTCTTGATACCCTTCCACCAAGTCCACGGAATGAACTTGGTCCAATAGACATCCACCGCAAAAGGCAGTGCCAACAGCGGTACCCACGACCCCATCCAGAGGGCGAAGAGGGCGATGGCCAGACACCACAGCCCGCACTTCACCTTCTCGCCGGTCGTCATCCTGCGGCCGAAGCCGCGCATCGTATTGTTGTTCTCAGTCATAATCAACTATTTGAACCTGAACTCTTAAACTCTTAAACCTGAACTCTTAAACCCTTAAACCTTGAACCTTACTTTTCCCCATATTCCCCGTTTTTAAAATGAAAAAACTCTAGTTTTTTCGAACCTCTCGAACCTCTTGAACCCTCACCCCTCAACCATGAACGGCATCAAATCCGACATGTTATAGACTCCGGGCTTCTGGTTGGGCAGGAACTCGGCGGCCAGCACGGCACCGAGGGCAAAGCCGGCTCTCGATTTGGCGCTGTGGGTCAGGGTGATGGTATCGACCGCGCTGTCCCAAATCACCGTGTGGATGCCGGGCACCTCTCCCCTGCGATAGGCCGTGATGGCCATCTCGTCGCTCTTGGGAGTTTTGGCCTCCACATCGGCCAGCGTCTTGCCATCGGGCACCTGCGCCGTCTCCATCCATCCCGTCTTGCGGTCCAACTCGCCCAGAATGGTGTTGGCCAGCGTGATGGCCGTTCCCGAGGGAGAGTCGAGTTTGTGGATGTGGTGGGTTTCTTCCATCGAAACGTCGTAGTCGCCAAAGCCGTTCATGATTCGGGACAAATAGCGGTTCACGGCCTGAAAGATGTTCACGCCCACCGAGAAATTCGTGGCATAGAACAGATGTCCGCCCGAGGCAGCCACCTCGGCCTTCACATCCTCCAGCTTGTCGTACCATCCTGTCGTTCCTACGACAACGGGCACGCCGGCAGCGAGGGTTTTCGATATATTTCCAAGAGCGGTCTTGGGGGTCGTGAACTCAATGGCGACATCGGCGCTACGGAAGGCCTCGCCCCCCATATCGGCCTGATTGTCGATATCGATTCGGGCCACCACCTCGTGACCGCGCTTCAATGCAATGTCTTCGATGATATGGCCCATTTTGCCATAACCGATTAAAGCGATTTTCATAATCTGTCAGTTATCTAATTACAAAATATTGGGGCAAATATAACGATTTTTCTTCATATAACCAAATTCTCGGCCTAAAATCCGTCTTTTCCCCTCATAAAATCTCAAAAAAGCTCCCAAAAGCCATATTTCCGGGGACAAAATCGACAAAAAAAACATAACTCCGACCTCGTTTCCGCAGCATACCGCATCGGCATCTGCTCAGGAGCAAATCCCTATGCTGGGGTATTCGCCCCATAGGGGCAGTTTTGCTTAGGATTTCCCGGTGAACCGATTTCTGTCCTCCTGTTTTCCGCGTTGGGACACCCAATTTTGCAACTTTTCGGCTCGTAACGCCTGATTTCAAGATAACTTAATTTTTCAGAACAGAGAAGCGCGGAAAACAGGAAATAAGGACCGAAAAAACTTAAAAAACAGCCAAAAAATTAACTTAATTACGAAATTTTATGCAAAGATTTCAGTAAAAATTCATTTTTCCCGCCCGGAACTTTGTTTTTGTCTGAAAAAAGGACTAATTCTGTGCCCAAATTTCGATTTGTAAAACCTATGCCAATGGCTTGGACAAAAGCGTTCGTGGCGACACTGCTGTTCACAGTCGCCATTACTGGGAGTCGTGCTCAGTCTGTCGAAAGCGACAGTGCGGGTACGTCGCTCACGTGCTTGTCCTCTCTCCCGCCCTTGGCTCTGAAGACCAATTTGCTCTACGATGCCGTGCTCGTTCCCACGATAGGCATCGAAGTTTCCGTTTACGGACCTTGGACGGTTTCCCTCGACTGGTTCTACACATGGATCTCCTCCAACCGTCATCACCGCTATTGGCAAGGTTATGGCGGCTACATCGGTGTGAGACATTATTGGGGAGAGCAGCCCTTCACCGGCCATCATGCGGGTCTCTATGCTCTGGGGCTCACCTACGACGTGGAATGGGGCGGTCGTGGCTACCAAGCCGCAAAGTTCGGTTGGGGCGGCGGCGTGGAATATGGTTACTCGCTGCCCGTCAGCTCCCGCCTCAATCTCGACTTCTCGATTGGTCTGGGCTTTCAGGACGGAGAATACAAAGAATACCTGCCCGCCGATGACAACACAGGTCATTATCTCTGGCAGTCAACCCGCAAACGCCATTGGTGGGGTCCCACCAAGGCCGAGGTATCCCTCAAATGGATACTCGGACCCCTTAAGGTAAAGAAAGGAGACGGGCGATGAGGAAATCAAGTCTTGCCGGCAGGATCTCTCGTTATCTCGGGGCGGCACCGTTTCCGGTCGGAATCTCGTTATCTCGTTATCTCGTGATTTCGTTATCTCGATATTTCGAGGGGCACCGTTTCCGGTCGAGATCTCGTCATCCCGTTATCTCGATATTTCGTTATCTCGATATTTCGAGGTCTCGTCATCTCGAAATCTCGTTATCTCGATATCTCGTTCTCTTCCTTGTGATTGCCGGTCTCACCTCTTGCGAATACAAGGAGCTCTGCTACGACCACGACCACGGGTCGAAAAAAAACGTCTCACTCCAGCTCAGCCTCAAGCTCGACCTGGAGGTGAGCCTCGATGTCAGCGAAGAGACTCACACGCTGATTGAGGTGCCCGACTACATGAAGGTGTGCTTCTACGACCCAGAGAGCGGAGCCTTGAACAACACGGAGTTCGTGGGGGGCTACGGAGGTGAGCTGCATGTGGAGCCCGGCACATACGACCTGCTGACCTACTCCTTCGGCACGGAGTGGACGCAGATACGCGGAGAGAGCAACGTCTCGACGCTGGAGGCCTTCACCAGCGACATCACCCAGGCCAAGGCATCGCAGCTGGCCGCCTTCACCCGCAGCGGCGAGTACGAGGCCCCCGGCCCCATCATCTACACGCCCGACCACCTGCTGGTGGCGCACAGGGAGGTGGAGATACCGCCCTACTCTGTAGGACATAACGTGATAACCATCACGGCAACGGCAGCCACCATTGTGGAGACCTACGGCTTCGAGGTGATTAACGTCAGCGGGGCAGAATACATATCGAGTGTGGATGCCTTCGTCACCAACCAGGCACGCAGTTCCTTCTTCGGGCGTGGCGAGAAGAGCACCGAGCCGGCCACCATCTATTTTCCCATAGAGGTGGACAGGAAGGAGGGCACGCTGAAGACCACCTTCAACACCTTTGGCAAGCTGCCCGGCGAGAGTCACAGCTACCTGCACATACTGCTGACCGACACGGACGGCAATCCGCATACCATTACGGAAGACATCACCGACCAGTTTGACGACCCTGACCACACGATAGTGGTTGATGTGCCCATCGTCATTCCGCAGCCCGAGGGTGGCGGCGGCGGAGGCATCGCCCCCACGGTGGACCCATGGCAGGAAGAGTCGCACGATGTACCCATAGGATAATCATCCCTCGCCTGTGAGATTCAAAATATAGAATATTAACATTAAAAATCAAAGACAACAAATGAAACTTACCCCCCCCCATTAAAGTAAAGAAAAATCATTCCATTCAATTTATTAACACTTTAAAAATTTACAAAGATGAAAAAATTATTTTTATTCGCGGTAGCAGCGCTCACATTAACCGCCTGCTCCAATGACGAAATCGTCAACGAAATTGCCCCCCACTGGCAATGAGCCGAAGGAGATTGCAATTAGTCCGCTGACACAGAATACTACTCGTGCCATCAACAACACAAATTACGGCTACATCAATGGAACTACGTTCAACACAGGTTGGGGCATGACAGTGAGTGCTGTGGATATCACGAACAATCGTGAGTTCTTCGATGCAACGAATTTCGTGTATAATGCTACACCTACACTTTGGGAGGGCGAGACTCATCGTTACTGGCCGCTTTCTCCCGCACAGATTAACTTTCTGGCTATAGCACACGGCAATAGCGACAACGCTACGACAGATGGCTCTACATCGGCTGCCACATGGACGAACACAACCAGCAACCATAAGGTGGAATTCATTATGGCCAACAACTACGCCTATAACACTGCCCAGCGTGACTTTATTTACGCTATTGGTAATGGTCAGGTGACGCAGATTGGAAACAACCTGAGCTTCCCCACCAAGGTTGACATGACTTTCAAGCACACACAGGCTTACCTGGTGTTCAAAGTGCAGGCTGCTGACGCTGCATCTTGTGGTATTACCATCACCAACATCGAGCTGAAGAACGTATGGACCCAGGGTACTGCCACCATCTCACGTACCAACCCCGGCACGTATGCTGATGCCAGCACCAGCCTGATTTGGGCCAGACGTCTGGTGATACCGACGCTGATAACTATCGCTCCGTAACCGAATCACAGGCTGCTATCAGCTACGCTCTGACAACGACATCAACAGAGAAAGGCCACCTACTGGTTGTGCCCAACATGACAACTGCCAACACTGCTGCTGACAATGGTACTACCATGATGAAGATTTCCTACACATTGGATGGCAAGGCCTACACCTACGAGTACGAAATTACCAACGACATCTGGGATGCCGGCAAGAAATACATCTACGACATCACCTTCAAACTGCATGAGATCTTTGTCAATCCGAGCGTGACCGACTGGGTTGCTGATCCTACCACGCTGGTTGACATCCCACAGTTCACTGCCGAGGCTGCCGCCAACAATGCACAGGCCATATGGAACATCAACTGCCTCGCCAAGAGCTACACCGCACAGGTGGCTGGATTCAGTGGTACGGAGAACGTGACATACGCTAAATCTTCAGGCGTTGATTTCGCTACAAATCCTGCTACGGCAGCTGCCGTGGATGGTGTCTATACCAACACCTTCACCACCAGTGCCAACACCAGCGGTGCAACAAAGACCCAAGTGTACACGCTGACGGGTGGCACCTCCGGTAACGTGCTGACCATCACCGTCAACCAGTATGCCGGTGTTACTAACAGTGGGACATTCAGCGTAACGAAGGACGCAGCCTCGTACACCTTCCAGGTTTACGGCCTCACACCCAACACATCCTACACGCTGAGTAGTACTGACGCAAGTTCTGTTATAAGCAGCGGTGCTACCGGAACGGTGAAGACCGATGCCGACGGCGTGGCTACCGTGACCCTCGGAATTGCAGCAAACGAATCTACAGCAAGGACTGCTACGCTGACGCTGACGGCTACAGGTTCTACCGCCAATGTGACCATCAGTCAGGCTGCTGGCGGCGGCGGTGAATAATCCCCTCTCTCCTTCGGGAGACCACTTATTCGGCCGGACGGGGTTCGACTCCCCGTCCGGCTCCTAAGGTGAGATGACGCTAAGCAGCTTTCAGGCTGCCTCCCCCCCCCTCGAAATCCCGAGATAACGAAATCTCGAGATAACGAGATAACGAAAAATATAACCCCAAAAACAGAAAGCAATGGTTGAAATCGGTCGCTTCGGATATTATTGGTTGGATACCTGGGTGATGGCCAATGTGATACAGCTGGCGACGCAGGACTTCTGCCAAAGTTACCTGAATCACAACAATGATCCGGGCGGCAGACAATACGACCAGATGACGCAGGCGGCACGCTCCGCACCTGCCAACATCGCTGAGGGCTGCTCGCGTCACGCCACATCCCGCGAGACGGAGATGAAGCTGACCGATGTGGCTCGCGCCACGCTCTCAGAATTAGGTAACGACTACCTGAATTGGTTGCTTCGGCAAGAAAGCATTCCCTGGTCGGAAAACGATGCGGAACACAAGGCTGTGAAAGGCATCCAGCTCGACCGCCCCGACTACAAAAATGACGTGCTTCACGAGTGCAGTATCCACATCCTGAAGCAGAAGCACAAGTTCGATGCCTGTCTCACCGAAGATGACTCCGTCCGGGCCGCCAACTGCCTGCTCATTCTCTGCCAGCGCCTCGTACTGATGCTGAACCGCCAGATGGAGCACCAGCTGCAAAAATTCCGTGAGGAAGGCGGCTTCACCGAAGGCCTCACCGCAGAGCGACTGGCCCACCGCACGCAACAAAGCATCACCGCAGAAGCCCCCGCCTGCCCCGTCTGCGGCAAGCCGATGCTGAAGCGCGTGGCGAAGAAAGGCATCAACTCCGGCCACGAATTCTGGAGCTGCAGCCGCTACCCGGAATGTACCGGGACGAGAAGGATCACTTAGGGCACCGGGACGCGCCTCCCCTCGAAATATCGAAATCACGAAATCACGAGATAACGACAGGGTGCCCCTCGAAATCCCGTGATCTCGAAATCTCGAGATCACGAGAAGCAGCGCCCCCCCCTCGAAATCACGAAATATCGAAATATCGAAATGACGAAAAAGAAAATACTATCGATGCTCCTGGCAGCCGGGCTTCTGGCCGCCTGCACCGCAGACAACGAGACCGACAGCCACGTCACCGACAGCGAGGAGATACTACTCAATGTCGATGTCGAGTCCACCCGCGCCACCACCATCGACAACGCCACAGGACTGCAGGCGCAGGACATCCGCATCGATGCCTACTTCCACGGCACCGAGACGGCATGTCTCAGCGGAGCGAAGCTCGTGTACGATGCCGATGCCTGGTGCTTCGACGATGGTGCCGGCAACGCTGCCCACTACTACTGGCCCATCGAAGGCTCCGAGTACTCGGGCAGCACCGTCTCGGCCCTCGACTTCGTGGGCCATTGCCCCTTTGACCTCAGCAACACCTGCGTAGCACTGAATACTTACACCGGCAGTGGGCTTTCATTAACCTGCACAAACCTGCCCGTTGTCAACACTACCCCCGGCGAGGGTCAGACCACACAGGCAAACCTGATAGAATTCCTGTGGGCCTATACCTCTGGTAAAACCAAAGATGATAATCCTGTAGGGATGTCCTTTGTCCATCCCTTTGCCCGCATCAAATTCCATGTCTCGGGCAGCGATGTCACCGTGAACAGCGTGACGATTTCCGACGTCAAGAACAATGGCACCTGCACCTTTGATGGCTCCGCCATCACCTGGACACCAAGCGGAGCCCCCGTCAACTTCGTTATCACCGGCACTCCTGCCACGGGAGACACCCCATACATTGTGATTCCGCAAACCTTCGCCTCCGACCTGACTTTCACAGTCAATGCCTCGTGGAACGACTGGGGCGACACCCCTGTTGAGCATACGCTGAGCACCACCGTATCGGTGAGTTGGCAGGCCGGCTACAGCTACACCTACACCTTCAATATCTCACCCGACGACCTGACGGTGAACGTGACGAACTTCACGGAGCAGTGGTGATTTATGGTTCATGGTTCAAGGTCCAAGAGTTCAAGGTTCAAGAGCGACGGTTTTATGAAGAAATAACGAAATGATGACCATACGACATAATAATATAACGATAAGGATAGCAACGCTGGTGGCGATGGTGCTGATGCAGTGCGGCACGCTTAATAAGGCGTGGGCAGATGTGACATACCATATTCTGACCCTCCCAATCAGTACGACGTCGGCATCAGGCAAACTGTACGATTGGAACTTCAACGCGACAACTTATACAGCGACGAATTATCGCTATGAAGCATTGGTATGCACCAGCACATCGACGACCGTTGGACTGCCCGAAGCTTTCAAGAGTCCGCTGCTGAAGGATGCTGCGTATAAGTATTATTCTGCATCGAAGATTACTAAAACTTCACAAGCCACAGTTTATGCTAATAACTCGACTAAACTGGATCTGTATCAGATAAATCAAACAGGCAGTCCCTCAGCGGATGAAACACCCGACCTTACTGCAGGCAGCTCTGTTGCTGACGGCACCCATATCTATGTCATCTATAGCTATGATGGTACCGCCACCACATGTACTGACAAGGGTGTTGAACTCAAACTTGACGGCAGCGTTAAATACAGCATTCAGATTTCCAAAGACCGCTTCCTGGCTTACAACCGTGACCGCGGCAATCGTATCACGGCTCCTTTGGCAAGTGAAGTCAGTGGAGAAGAAGTATTTGACAGGTCTAAATACTTTACAAAGATAAAGACCAAAATGTTCGAAGACCATATCGTCAACCTGACTAAAGCAGGGGATGGTGTAAATTTTGGAGACGACAAAGTCACCTCAGCCAACTTGTACTTCCTCTTCAAACTGCAAGGCGGCGACCCGTACCATATCATCATTCAGAATGGCTACACTTATGCGCATGATAGCTGGACCTATAGCCAGAACAGTCTGAAAAAGAAACCTGATGACGGTATCCTATACGGCAAACTTACAACAAACATGTGGCTACAGAATGAGGACCATCTGACGTATAATAGTAGTTCGACAATTTCAACGATATCGACCCCCGGACGTTTCAAGGACAATGGTGAAAACGACAAGGTGCAACCTGTTGTCAGTGCCTTTGCATTGCTAAACCACCCGGGAATCAGCAAACCGAGTAACTGGCAATCGTTTGAAAACGACGGGGGGGAGTATGTCTTCGTGGCATCGAAGATGAACTATAACGGTCTATCCGTCCAGCCTACTACTGCGGGGCAATACTATTATCTGCAACCCAATGGAGGTAATAGTCCGCATATCAA
>CALBPV010000058.1 GCA_937899265.1 uncultured Bacteroidales bacterium | reverse complement strand
CCTTAGACCTTAGACCGTTAACCGAGAACCGACCTTAGACCTTAGACTTTAGACCTGCAAATCAAAGGTTAATCTGTAAAAGTTTTTTGTGTATTCATCCCCAATAACTCCTATATGCTTTATTCGGAATACAAATCCCCGTGGAAACGGACAGCCGCCGCAGCGTTGCCCTTAGCCGCCTTGGTTCTCCTGTCGGCATGCAGCGGAAAGCCCGACAATATTACGCTCACCGTTCTCTACACGACAGACGTGAACGGTCTCGTATTGCCCTACGACTTCTCGCTCAACGAGCCTGCCAAGACAAGTTTGGCCAACGTAAGTGCATACGTCAAATCCGTGCGTGAGGAAAATCCCGACGGGGTCATTTTGCTCGATGCCGGCAACTGCTGCGGCACTCAACCGTCATCCTACTATTTCAATTACGTGGATGTCTATAGTGAGCATGTCGTTCCCGCAGTTTACAATTACATGGGCTACGATGCCGTTGGTCTCGGAGCCACCGACATCGAACTGGGTCCGAAAATTTACAAAGATCGGTTGCCCGAACAGTACAAGATGCCTGTCCTGTGTGCCAATTTTGTCGATGTTTCCACCCGGCAACCGGTCTTCAAACCCTATACGGTGCTCGACCGGCAGGGTGTGAAGATTGCCGTACTCGGTCTCACCCGTCCCGATTTCGGCACATGGATTCCCCGTCAACTCTACGAGGGAATGGAGCCGGAACCCATGGTGGAATGTGCAAAAAAATGGGTTAAAATCATCCGGGAAAAAGAAAATCCCGACTTGATTATCGGGCTGTTCCACTCCGGCGCAGGCCTGCCCGACCAAAAGTCCGGATACGGTAACGACGACAACAACGACCACGGAGGTTTTGCCTCTGTCCCCTCTGCCCGGGAGGCCGGCGACATGGTGCTCGTCCTCATGGGAGAGGATCGCCACACTTTCGAGGGACAGTTCGAAAACGTAAAGAAACAAACCTTCCATGCGCTCGAAGCTGCATCCGAATGCCGACAAGTGGGACGGGCCGATCTCAAACTCCGGCTCACGCCCGACGGAACCTACGATGTGCAGGTTACCACCCAACTTGTACCCATGGATGAGGTGGCCATTGACAACGAAATGGCAATCAAGTTTGCAGAGCTCACTCCCCGCATCAACGATTACCTCGACCATCCCCTGGGTGACATTGCCGACACTCTCTACGCCATCGATGCCATGATGGGACCTTCCCGGCTGATGGACTTTATCCACAACATGCAACTGTGGATTTCGAAAGCGCAGGTCTCCATCGCCAACTTTACGGCCATCAAAAACATCCCCTCGGGGCGTATCACCACCCGTGACCTCTTCTCCATCTATAAATACAACAACCAACTTTACGTCCTCAAAATGACAGGAGAAGAACTGGAGAAATTTCTGGAATTCGGATATGCCCGCCAGTACAATCAGATGGCAGCCGGCACCGACCATCTCCTGCGTTTCGTGTACGATGACCGCGGATTTGTGAAACGCACCAACTTGGGTCCCGAGCTCTATACCCCCCAATACCACTACTCGTCGGCTGCCGGCATCAAGTATGTGGTGGATGTGTGCAAGCCTTACGGCGACCGTGTTGACATCATTTCGATGAGTGACGGCAGTCCCTTCCGCCCCAAAGACACGCTCACGGTGGCGATGAATTCCCATCAGGTGGCCGGCGGCGGACGCTACCTCACGGAGGGTCTCGGATGGACGCGTGAAATGACAGCGAAGCGCATTGTCTCTTCAGATGAAAGCGACATCAGGATGGCTTTTTCCAATTACATCCGTCTCAATTACATGGTCAATACCGACTTGCGCAATGATTGGAAAGTGATTCCCGACGGTTGGTTCCTCAAAGGCAAAGCGATGGATACCAAATTCCTCGGCGAACGCTTCGATT
>CALBPV010000057.1 GCA_937899265.1 uncultured Bacteroidales bacterium | reverse complement strand
TTGATGAGTTGGTAGTTACCCTCCTTGGGAGCGGTCTTGAACGAACCGGGAAGCAGGGCGATACGGATAATATTGGTGGAGTTGGAGAACTGATAGTAACCGCTGTCGGGTATGTTGAGAACATCCATCTTCTGGCCGTCGAAGTCAAATTCCCAAGCATCGGTAGAGCAGGGGGTAGCGTATCGAACCGACATCTGGCCGACGGTGTGATAAGGATAACCGGGGTTCCAGGTCTCGGCGCGTCCATCGTTCGTGGACATCCAAGTGGAGAGATAGCCTGTACCGCCGATAATACCGCCGGCACCACGATAGGAAAGTCCGTTGGTACTGTTGCTCATATTGGCGGCACTGCTATTGAAGAAGAGGTAGGGAGTGGTGCGGCAGTAAGCGTATTTACAATAGGGATTTAACTCGCCGTTGAAAACCTGAGTTATTCCTGTCAAGGAATAAATCTCGAGGTGGCGCTCAGTGCCGGATCCGTAGAAATCAGCATCATACTCACCGCTGACACCTGCCTTGAAATAGAAAGAGGCTCCGTCAGGAATACGGATTTCCGCAGCACCTCTGACATAGGGAATTGCCATGTGGCTTGTAGCCGTCTGCGTTTTTTTGGTAATGACGGGCTTATTGAGAGCTGTCACATCAAGAGTCTGAGGGATGTAATTCCACACATTGTTGGCAGCGAAAGTGCCGGAAGCATTGCCGCCGGGCCAACTGTCGCCGAAGAATACGGTGTCGCAAGCATAGCCGTCGAGAGCCTTGAGGTAGAGCGTACCCGTGAACTCATGAAGAGCAAATAAGCCGTTGAATGTGGTGTTGCCTTCCTGATCCACACCGGTTTCATAGAACGTCATGTTGAGAATGTCGTTCTGGCTCATGTAGATGGTCAAATCGCCGTCGCCGGTGATGGTGCCGCCGAGGGTACAACGGGAGTCGAGATAAATCTCGTTGCCTTGGCCCTGAATAATCCAGTGGTAAGGAAGGGCGGTAGCATAGTTGCCGTGCACGTCTTTCATATAATCTTCGTAGCCCGCGTTGATGATATCTTCATCAGAAGGGGCATCCGTGTCGGGCGTGTCATGGAAACGCACTACGGCATTGCCGCCGAGAATAACGGGCTCGCCGTTAATCCAAGCGAAAGCGCAGTAGTTGACCAACGGATCTGTAACGGTAACCTGTGCGTTGACAATCATCGTGCCATCCTGATCGGACAAACCTGACCAGTCGGACGGTTCAAACGTGGTACGTTCTCCCGTGATTTCGACCTGACCGTATGCGCTGGTGGACAACGCCATGGCGGCAGCCGCAAAGAGGTAAAAACTTTTCTTCATACACATTTAATTTTTAATAGGTAATTATGATAAAAAAATTGTTTTGTCCATCTTTGTTTTACCGGATACATGCTTACAATACCCAATAATACGGCACAAAGATAGCGTGTTTTTTTGAAACCGCAATAATATTTTAATAAAAAAATGACTTTTTAGGCGTTTTTTTAAAGAAAAATGTCAATTTTAACAAAAAAAACGCTTAAAACAGGCCCAAAAATTCACGGAACCGTGCAGTTTTGCGCCTCGTTCCCAACCCGTTTTAAGGCCACTTTTCATCATCGGATTCCGCGCGCTTCTCCCACGCGCGCGTACATTATATAATATATGAACACCCTACGGAGCGCCGAGGGTTTCAAGAAGGCGAAGTTCAATACAGGAGTCCGAACATCCACAGCGGGATACGGCCCGAGGTTCCGGTTTCGATGTTGTCGGCGGCAAGGAAGCTGTTGGGGACATCTTTGATTTGGTCGAAGGTTTTGCCCCTTCCTCCCACCTCAAACAGATACTTTCGGTCAATCAAGAAATCGCCGGTCCGGGGATAGCGCACTTCGTGAGCCTGGGACAGCTGATTGAAGAAGAACGTCTCACGCAGTGTGCCCGTATCGACGTGCGGCGAAAGAGCAAACATCATCGTGGGGTTGTTGATATATATCTTGTCGGGACGCGACAGGTTGTCCGGACTCTTGGTGTTGTCGCCAAGGAGTTGGAGCAGACCGCCTCGCTGGAGAGCATAGAGCATCTTGAGTCCCTGATTGCGGTCGGTCTCCAGTTCCCGGTAGATTTCATTCATCTTGGGCAGCTGCGGCACGCGCTCGGCCAGAAGCATCAGGAGTTTCTTGGTTTTGCGGATGGTGGAGATGGAAACTTCATCCACATTGGGATAGTCCACCTCAATGACCTGATTGGCCACATTCTGCAAACGCTGGTAGTAACCGGAGTGTACTGCCTTGTAGAAAGGATAGTATCCCACTTCGAGGTAGCGCTTGAAATGTTCCAGCACTTTGATTTGTCCGCAAATCTCCACAGCCAGAGCCACATGGTCGGTCAACAGCCGTTCGAACGGGACAGGCTCAAGGCGGAGGACATCTTCGTAAGCGAGATATTCCCTGAAGGAGAGGCCTCGCATTTCATACATCGACAAACGGCGCGAGAGGTCGCCCTCGCTGCTTTCCAATTGGAGCATAGAGGATCCGGTATAGACTACGTTCAGTCCGGGATAATCGTCGCTGATATTCTTGAGAAGGGTTTGCCAATGTTTGTAGTAATGTATCTCATCGATGAAGAGGTGTGTTCCGCCGTGGGTATAATGATATTCCACCACATCACGGATATCGTGGGAGGAGAACCACAGATTGTCGAGAGAGATGTAGAGGGCTTTCTCCAAGTCATTTCCATGGAATTCGTCCTTGATGTGCTGAAGCAGCAACGTGGATTTGCCGCATCCCTTGGGTCCTTTGATTCCTATCAGCGTGTCCTTCCAATCTATCTGCGAAAACAGATAGCGAAAGAAAGATGTCGGAGTGGCGGCCAGCCTGCGCCGGAATACCGTCTGCAAGTAGTTGATTTGTTCGTCCATAGTCGGTCGGGGGATAACAAGTCGGTGAAAAACTCTTGTAAATCCGGTGCAAAGATACAGAAAAATGTTTGAAAACACGAAATTTTCGCAAAAAAAATGTTTCCAAACACTATTTTTGCCCGATTTTTAGTGTTTCCAAACATTTTTTTGTCTTTCGCGCTCACTTTTTGTACCAACCGCACCTGTGTTATGCCGGCGCACATTGCAATGAATTGGGCGACTTTTCGGGGGAAAAAGCTGCAATTTCGTCCGAAGTGGCCCGGATTTTCTGTTAAAATCGCCCAATATGTGCTCCGTTTCAAAAAAAATGATTAACTTTGCACCCGAAAAACAGCATTGTTTCAACAATAAACGCAAAAAGGCACATGGGTGTTTATATCAATACAGGCAACGCGGGGTTCCAGTCGGCCCGCAACGGCGAATATGTGGACAAGTCCGAACTAATAGAGGTCGTGAACCGCACGCTCTGTACAGAACGGCGTTTCAGCTGCGTGACGCGAAGCCGCCGCTTCGGCAAGTCGATGGCAGCCAAGATGTTGTGTGCGTATTATGACCGCTCCTGCGATTCGCGACAGCTGTTCAGCGACCTGCAGATAGCCTCCGCACCTTCGTTTGAGAAGCATCTGAACAAATATCCGGTCATTTATCTGGATATCACGTCTTTTGTGACCCGTTTCAAGGACGAAACCATCATACAGCACATCAACGACGAAATCAAGGACGACATCCACGAAGCCTGGCCCGAAGTGCCAGTCAAGGAGGGGGACGACCTGATGGCACTGCTCATCCGCATCAATCAAGCCTCCGAAATGCCCTTCATCTTCATCATCGACGAGTGGGATGCCATCTGCCGCGAGTTTAAAGCCGGTACCCCGGCGATGGACGCCTACGTCAACTGGCTCCGCCGCATGTTCAAAGGAGGCCAATCCATGCAGGTTTTTGCCGGAGTCTATATGACCGGCATCCTTCCCGTCAAGAAATACAAGACGGAATCGGGCTTGAACAACTTTCTGGAATATTCGATGGTCGAACCGATGGACATGGCACAATATTTCGGATTCACCAAGGAAGAGGTGATGACATTGGCTGCCAAGCGCGGAATGGACTTCGACGAATTGGAGAAGTGGTACGACGGATATCAAATCGGCGATGAGCAGTCGATGTTCAACCCCAACAGCGTCATGCAAGCCATGGATGTGGGTCGTTGCCGCAGCTATTGGGCTTCAACGGGTGCCTTCGATGCCGTGGCAGCCTACATTCGCATGAATTATGAGGGCTTGAAGGACGACATCGTCAAGATGTTGGCCGGCGGCAGCTGCAAAGTGGATCCCACCAAGTTCCAAAACGACATGTCCGTGATTCGCAACAAGGACGATGTCTTCACTGTCCTCATCCATTTGGGCTACCTCAGCTACAACTGGCGCAAGGACGAATGTTATATCCCCAACCGCGAAGTGGCCGGCGAGATGGTGAATGCCGTGGAAGCCAACGACTGGCAGCCCGTGGTGGGTGCGCTCCGCAAGTCGGAGGAACTCCTCCAAGCCACCCTCGACGGCGATGAAGAAGCCGTGGCCAGAGGTGTGGAAGCCGCACACGACGACAACACGAGCATCCTCAGCTACAACAACGAGAACTCCTTGGCGTGTGTGCTCTCCATCGCCTTCTATTACGCTCGCAACAACTATGTGATGCACCGCGAACTGCCCACAGGCAAAGGCTTTGCCGACATCGTGCTCATTCCCCGCAAGAACGTCGATTCCCCGGCCGTGGTGATTGAGTTGAAGGTGAACCGCGATGCAGACAGCGCCATTGACCAAATACACCGCAAACAATACCCCGCCAAGGTGGCAGAATATGCCGACCGGCTCCTCCTCGTCGGCATCAGCTACGACCGCGAGACCAAGCAACATGCCTGTCGGATAGAGAAGGCATGAAAGCCGGAACCCTTGGCCCCCAAACAGAAAATCTCACAGATAACGACAAAAACAACAGAAACAACAGAAAACGACTTATGAAGAAGATAATTTCGACTTTCGTATTGGGAATGGCACTCATCGCAACTGCAACGGCCCAAAACGCCGACAAAACCTGGTGGCAGACCTGGATCGGCAGCGAAAAATGGGCGGAAGTGTTCGAACCTGCGTTCTCGCATTGGAACGTCGGCGTGAATCTCGGCACCACCGGCATCGGCGTGGATGTGGCCACTCCCCTCACCGAACATGTGCGTGCCCGCGCCGGCTTCTCTTTTGTGCCCAAATTTGACTACACGATGAAATTCGGCGTGGAAGTACGCAACAAGGACGGCGTTGTGCTCGAGTCTTCCAAATTCGCAAAAATGGCCGAGCTGCTCGAACAGCTGACGGGCACAGAGGTCGATCAGTCCGTCACGATGGTGGGACAGCCTCACATGTGGAACGCCAAGCTCCTCTTCGACGTCTATCCCTTCCCCAACAAACACTGGCACGTGACAGCCGGTTTCTACGCGGGGCAGTCGCTCATAGCGCGTGCCGTGAACGCCATCGAGGATGCCCCTTCGCTGGTAGCCATCTCGATGTATAACAAAATGTACATGAAATCAATGAATGGAGAGCCGCTCATTTCCTACAACGGACAGGACATCTATCAGCTCGACCTGCAGAACCGCCTGCTGGAGTACGGCCGCATGGGCGTGAACTTAGGCACCGACAAGAACGGCCTTCCCATCATCATCGAACCCGACAAACGCGACATGGTAGTGGTGAATGTCAAGACCAATGCCTTCAAGCCTTATCTCGGCTTCGGCTACACAGGCTCACCGTTCCGCGACGAGAGCTACCAAATAGGCTTTGACGCCGGCATCCTCTTCTGGGGCGGCAAACCCAGCGTGCTCACGACAGCCACAATGAGCACACCCACTGTCTCGACAGACGAATGGGGCAACGACATCTACAGCTACGACACCTATAGCATCGACCTCGCCCGCGATGCGGACAAGGTGGAAGGCAAGCCCGGCGACTACGTGAAACTCCTCAAAGCCTTTGTCGTCTATCCTGTGCTGGAGTTCCGCATCTCGAAGGAGTTTTAGGCGGAGGGGAGGACGGGCTCGATATCTCGAGATTACGAGATTTCGAGATTTCGAGGGAGAGGGGCCGGCCTTAAACGAAAGGGGCCGGCCTCGTCATGTTGAAGGGTTAGCGGACTACGACTTTTTTGCCATTGATTATATAGATGCCGGGGACATCCGTGTTGGACACTTGCTGGCCCATGAGATTGAAAATGGCAGAGGGGGATGCGGGAGCCTCAGCTTGAAGGCTGCTGATTGCGGTGGCATATTGGTCTGCCGGGAGGCAGAGCACTTTGGCGTCGGTATCGGCAGGAACGAGGAGGTAAGCGCTGTTGGCGGGCACGTAGCTCAACTTGGAAGAAGTCACAAAGCCGAGTTCGCCGTTGACCTTGCCGAGAACGCGCATCGTCGAGGCATCGTAGGCCAATGCATTCTGGTGACCTGAGTTTACGCCGACATCATATACCGTGATATTCTCAAAATAGACACCCCTCAAAAGGTTGTCGGAGGGAGCTGCCGTTTGGTCGTAATAGAGTTCGAGACGGTTGTCGGAGGCCTGATTGGAAGAACACTCGATGATGACGGGGGTATTGGCAGGAACGCGACCCGTGATTTC
>CALBPV010000056.1 GCA_937899265.1 uncultured Bacteroidales bacterium | reverse complement strand
ACAAGTGTCAAAAGCTTGCCGCAAATTGGAGCGACGAATTGACAAGTGTCAAAAGATTCGCCGAGATTCGGGCAATGAATTGACAGTTTTCTGACTCCCCGGGAATGTTTCTCTGACCTGAAAATAACGCAGTAGCCGCTGTTCTTTGTCCCTGGACATTTCCCCCGGTGCAGAAAATGCAGTCATTGCCTCTTGTAACCCCAAAGCAGCCTGATGAGGCCCACATAGGTGGTGGGGTAGAGGTCGGTGGATATATGGTGGTCGCAGAAGAAGCGGAGGAAACGTTCGCGACCCCGGATATTGCGGTAGAAAAAGTCGAGCACGCGGGGTGTATAGAACTTGTCGCGGAGCACGCGTCCCTGCCTTATGCTCCGTACATGTGGCTTCATGTTTTTCTCAAAGTCTTCGGGACGGCCGGCGATGAGCGATTGTGCCGCAAAGGTGCCGGAGGTGAGTGCCAGATAGAGTCCTTCACCTACCAGCGGGTCCACGTATCCTCCCGCATCACCCACCAGGAGCACATTGCGGGGCATTCCCTTCGTGGCAGTCACATCGCCGTAGGGGATGTATGCTCCGCGCAGTTCGTAACGTGATGCATCAAGTCCCAGCGCCGTCAAATAGTCGCTGAGCGTTTGGCGATAGTTATAGCCGGCCCGGTAGGTGTTGATGATGCCGATGCACACATCCTTGCCAGAAGGGAATATCCAAGCATAGCCGCCCTCAATCACACCGAAAGCTATGCGCACCTCGTCGGTGGGGAAAGGGCATTCCGTTTTGGGGACATGTGTCTCCAGGCTCAGACCCATTTGGGATATGGGGAGACCGAGTTGCCTCCTCAGGGTACTCTTGGCTCCGTCGGCTCCGATGAGGTATTCATAGTGCAGCCGGGTGTTGTCGGCATCATTCAGGATGACCGTTCGGTGCTCAATGTCAACGGTGTAGTTGTTCTGTCCTTCGAGCATCGTGCCTCCGAGCTGTTTGTAGTATTGCACCATTTGGGCATCAAACTGCCGCCGCCGCACAAGCCGGTAACCCGTTCCTGCCTCGGTGGCGCACAGCCGGCTGTTACCCTTATAGACGCTCACCTTGTCGGTGCTGTCACAAAAGAGGGACGCCGTTTCGGCTTCGCTCTTCTCTTCCATCAGATGACGCAGCCGATTGTAGGTCTTGAGGGTGACGAGACCGGCACACGCCTTGTTGCGCGGAAAGACAGCGCGGTCTATCACCAGATTCTTAAGTCCGGCTTTCTGCAATAAAATAGCGGCGGAGATGCCCGAAGGTCCTCCGCCGAGAATGAGGGTCTGGATATGGCGTTCCATACCTTGTTTATTTTGTGAACTTGAAGCCTACCTTCATGCCGTCGTAGTTGGATGCGAGGCTGGAAATGGTGGAGAGTGACGAGAACTTGGAACTCAGGGTTGTGAAGAGTGTCAACAGTTTCGATGCGTCGAAACAGAGACTCATCGTCGATCCAGATACCGTCACATACGTCTTCACACTCATTCCCGTTGTGGTCGTGATGGTGATGGTCTTGGTCTCCTTGTCGAAAGTATAGGTGCCCGAGAGGCTGCGTGAGCCTACACCGTAGCTGCATGTGCCGTCCTCATTGAATGTGAACGTCAGTGTGCCGGCCTTGATGCCCACTACCTTATAGTATTTGGCCAACTTGGCTTCCACCTTCTCTGCCACTGCGGCTCCGCCGGCTTTGGTGAGCAGGTTTTCGCTTTCAAACTGTACGGCGGGTTCGGTGTATTTCCACGTGCCCACAACGGAGGCTGCCGTCGTGGTCATGTCGCCTGTTACGGCCGAAATCACATTTCCCAAAATGTTTCCGACTTCCGACGAATTGGAACCCGTCACGCTGGATGTCACGCTGTTGAGGATGTTGCCCAACACATTCTGCGAGGACGATGAAGAGGACGTGTTGTTGTCGTTGGAAGACGAAGAGGAGGATGAAGATGATGCGCCTGACAAAGCACCAAGCACATTGTTCAGAAAACTTTGTGCCTCCATTGTCTGGGGCACTGAGGTCAGCCCGAAAACGAGGGCTGCGCTGAGAAGAATTTTTTTCATTTTTTGTTATGTTGTTAGTTGTTGTTTCGAGGGTCCGGTGTTGCTGTTTTTTACCGGTCGTATTTCTTGATGAGTTCACGGACGAGGCGGTTGAAATCGTCGGCTTTGAGCAGGTCCTCGAGATTGAGATGCATACGGTAGTGCCAGTAGTTGTCGGGATTGGCAGGCACATTGATGCGTTCGTCTTCAGGCACGGGATAGCGTAGATTTTCGTCCATTCCCAGCCAATCCTGCAAGGGGAGAATACAGAGGATGGCGGGCGAGCAGAGATGCTGTTCCACAATCTTCTGCACTACCCATCCGTCGGCTGCCTTGGGCGCTTCGCCCACGCAGTGGAGTATATTGTTGTAGAACCGTTGCGAGGCTTCGGGATTCTCGGTCCACCAGGCACGCAGGTTGCTCAGGTCGTGGCTCGATGTGGTGCAGACGCTGTAATAAGGATAGGTGGCCGGGTCGCCGAATTCATCCCACGTCTTGGGCATGCGTTGTACTTCCAGTGTCAGAATTCTGAGGTCTGACATCACTTTGTGGACACACTGTGGAATCATGCCCAGGTCTTCGCCGCAACACAGCATCTTGGTGGCACGAACCAATGCCGGCAGTTTCTTCATGGCCGATTCCTCCCAGAAGGCTTCATGCCTGTGGTAGTAGAAGTCTTCATGCATTTTGCGGTAGGCTTCCTGTTGGTCGGCGGGGAGAGCCCGGAACGACAGCGTGTCCATGCCGTTGATGCGCGGATGGAACGTTCCCCTGTGGCGTGGATCCTCCACGAGGAGAACTTCGTCGAGCATCCGGAACATCTGCTTCAGATGTCCGCGTTCCTCGGCCGGACGTTTCTGGAAATAACCCTGACAGCCGCGCTGCGATGCAAATCGGGGTGTCACACGATAGTGTTTCGGCGCAGTCGGCTTTTCGGTGGCAGCGGATTCCGTTGTCGTGGGCTGTTCCTCTGCGGTAGCTGCTTCCATGCTGCTCTCGTAGGCACCGCGCACTTTGGGTGTTTGGGGAGCTTGGGGCAGGGTTGGATTCTTGAGCGGAATCTCGAGAAATTTACGCTTTACGGTCTGTTCGATGTATCGTGCGTCATGCTCGAAGATTTCGTCCAGTATTTCGTCGGTCACGTATGGCATCACGTCCCTTTCCCAATCGAAGCGGAAGCCGTAGAGGTTCTGCATCTCGTCGGGCGTGAGCGGCATGGCGGGATTGAAATGACCCAAGATACCCTGAACGGCGTTCTCGGGCACTTCCCAGATGCGGAAGAATCCCAGAATATGGTCAATGCGGTAGGCATCGAAGTAACGGGCCATCTGGACGAATCGGTTGCGGAACCAGCGGAAGCCCTCGCGTTCCATTTCCTCCCAGTTGTAGGTCGGGAAACTCCAGTTCTGTCCGTTGCGGTCGAAAGCATCCGGCGGAGCTCCTGCCTGCGAGTCCATGTGGAAGAGTTGGGGGGTGGCCCAGGCATCGACGCTGCAACGCGAAATGCCGATGGGGATGTCGCCCTTCAGGATGATGCCGTGAGCGTGGGCGTAGTCTCTCACTTCCGAGAGTTGCAGGTGCAGGTGATATTGCAGCCACTTGTGGAGCTGCACCTCTTTTCTGGCCGCAGCACTGAGGTTCAGTTTCTCGGTCAGACCGGGTTCATAGTGACTTTCTTTCCAAAGGTGGAAATCCGGTGTCTTGTATTTGTCGCGGAGGTAGCACCACAGGGCATACGACTCCAGCCATTCGCTGTTGAGTTCCTGGAACGAGCGGTATGCATCGGTATCCATGTCGGCAGCACCCTGCTGCTTGTATATCTTGCGCAAGTAATCCCACTTGAGCTCTACGGTTTTCTCGTAATCCACCGATGGAAGGCGGTTCAGCATCAGTCGCTTGTGTTGATATTCTTTGCGCTCTTTCTCGTCCTTGAGTTGGCCTATGGCTTCGAGCCGCACATACGACGGATTCAAGGCGAATGTCGAGTTGCAGTTGTAGGGATAGCTGTCTTTCCACGTCCGTGTCATCGTGGTGTCGTTGACAGGGAGGAGCTGTATGACGTTCTGTCCGGTCTTCTCGGCCCAATCGACCATCAGCTTCAGGTCGGCAAAGTCGCCGATGCCGCACGACGATTTGCTCCTCAGCGAGAAGACGGGAATGGCCGTTCCCGACCCGCGCCAGGGATTCAGCGGCGAGTTGAAATAGAGGTCTCTCACTATCACACTGTCACCGGGTGTCAGCGTCCCGGGGTCGAAGTATCGGTTGGGCGTATCTTCCCACGCCACGAAGTCGTGTGTCTTCTCGTCGAGGAGGACGAATTTGTAGAGCATCGGGAACGTCAGGTCGTCTCTGTCAAGCGACAGACGCCATGTGGGCTGCTGGGTGGCATCCATCACGGCGGCTTTCTTCGGATCCCAATTGCCCAGTTCCGGCTGGTTGCCGCAGATGGCCAGCACCATTCCCTTTCTCACCGTCGCTGCCTCACAGAGGAAAGTCAGCGTGTTGGCCTGACCGCGATGGTAAGCCGGTTCCTGGGCCATGCTGCCGTTGCGTCGTCTGTGGGTGAAGATGGATTCGGTGAAGGCTGCCGAGTAGAAGGGTTGGTCCACCGGATTCGTCTGCCAGCCGTCGTAGATATGGAGCACGCGGTTGGCCGGTGTGTTGGGAGAGAGGCTCATCGAGGCCAACGACGGGATGAAATGGCCGTCGCCCCATTCGGTGCGAGCCACGATTCCGTCTCTCACGACGGCATAGTGGTAGGCGTTGCCCACAAACTTGTTGGCATCCAACTGTCCGAACCATCCGGAGCGTCCGTCGCTGTTGAGCAACATGGCACCCACCCTCAGTCCTTCGCCCTCATGAGGCTTGTTGCCGATA
Source organism: uncultured Bacteroidales bacterium (assembly GCA_937899265.1). GTDB lineage: Bacteria > Bacteroidota > Bacteroidia > Bacteroidales > UBA3663 > Liminaster. Next base: position 3,879 of record CALBPV010000056.1, on the reverse strand, counting down.
AAGAGACAGAGCTGTTCGCCCCACTCTGTGGCATAATCTATATGAAATCGTGCGTACATTTTTTGCAATTTTCTCCGCAAAAGTACGAAAAAATTTTGAAATCTCCAAAAAAAATCGTATCTTTGCCCCCGATTTTGGGCAAAAAAGTGCATTATGCGCTTCAAAATCCTATTTATGACAAACAAAACTGCAACAAACTCCGTCAAATGGAAGCGTTTTTCGCGTGCTTCCTATGCCAGCTTCCAAAGCCTCCATCGCGTCATTGCTGTGGGTACTTTGGCCGTAGCGATGCTACAGAGTGTATCGCTCAAAGCCAAAACCGCTGAGGCTCCTGCCGGCATCACGAGGCCCGTTCTTGTGGCCGACGGCGACTCGCTTGTGTTCGACCTCAATGCTGTCGAGGTCTTGGGCTCCCGCGTGCCGCTCACGGCTGAACAGGCTCCCCGTATGGTAACGGTGCTCTCCGCCACTGAGATAGCGGCGCAGGCGGCACCCAGTGTTAACGATTTGCTTGAAAACCTCATCGGTGTCGATGTGCGTCAGCGAGGAGAGGGAGGTGTCCAAACGGATATCTCCGTGCGCGGAGGAACCTTCGACCAGGTTACCGTTCTCCTCAATGGTGTCAACATCTCATCGCCCCACACCGGCCACCTTACGGCCGACTTCCCGCTTTCGCCCGGAGACATCGAGCGCATCGAGGTGCTCGAAGGTCCTGCAGCGCGTGTCTTCGGCACGTCGGCTTTCACGGGTGTCATCAACATCGTCACCCGTCGCGATGCCGACGAGGGCAGTGTGATGCTTGAGGGGGGCGAGTACGGCTATGTCGAGGGCAATCTGCGTCTCGCCAAGAGCCACAAAGCCGGAACGCAAGGCAGGATGACCCACAGGCTCTCGGGCGGTTATGCCCGCACCGACGGAGCCACCCCCAACAGCGACAGCCGCCAGACACGCGCTTTCTATCAGGGCTCGCTTCTCGTCGATTCCACTTCGGCAGAGCTCCAATTGGGCTACAGCTACAAGCCCTACGGTGCCAACACCTTCTACGGTGCAGCGTCCACCGACCAGTGGGAGAGCAACGAACGCTACATGGCAGCGCTTTCCGTCCGTACGCAGGCCGGTCGTCTTCACCTCGCTCCGCAGATTTATTGGAATCGCTGGTACGACCACTATCAGTGGCACCGCGATTCTCCCGCTGGCGAGAATTTCCATCAGGTCGATACCTACGGCCTTGCACTCAATGCCTGGTTCACGTCCCGCTGGGGAAAGACTTCGTTCGGTGTCGAGATGAGAAATGAGGGCATTCTTTCGACCAAACTGGGCAAGGTCCGCGACGAGTCCGAGTGGGTTTCCACAGGAGGAGCCGACGGACAGAGTGATATCCTGTATAAATATGGAGACGACCGCACCAATCTCTCGGCCTTCTTCGAACACAACTTGATTCTCCGCTCATGGACCGTCTCGCTCGGTGTTCTGGCCAATCGCAATTCGGGTCTCGACGACCGCTGGCGTTTCTATCCAGGTGTCGATATTGCCTGGCATCCTGCCCGCGACTGGAAGCTCTTTGCTTCGTGGAACATGGCGCTGCGTATGCCCACATTCACCGATCTCTATTACAGCGGAACAGGCATTCAGGGCAATTCGAACCTTTCTCCCGAACGGACCTCCGACTTCTCGCTCGGTGCCCGCTACCGTACTCCCGGCTGGCGTGCCGAAGCTCAGTTTTTCTACAGCCACAAAAGCGACATGATAGATTGGGTGGTATATGCCTCCGAAGCCGCAGGTGTCCTGTCTTCCGAGTGGATTTATCGCAGCGGAAACTTCCGTCTCGACAATGCCGGTGTGGAAACCTCTGTTGACTGGCTTCCTGCCGAGATTTGGGAATCGTCACCGCTCACCCGCCTGTCCGCCCGTTGGGCCTACATCAACGAGGATATTGACTATTACCGTCCCGTCGTCAGCTCCAAGTATGCGATGGAGTATCTCCGCAACAAGGTCGTTGTCAGTTCCGACTGGCACCTTTGGCACCGCCTCTCGCTCTCGCTTTCCTGGCGTTGGCAGCAGCGCGTGGGCGACGGCAACCGTCCTTACGGTTTGCTTGACGGACGGTTGGTCTGGAACGACGACCGCTGGTCGGCCTTCATCGACGGCAACAACCTCACCGACCATACCTATTTCGACTATTCCTTCATACCCCAGCCCGGACGTTGGCTCAAGGTGGGCGGAACGTTCAAATTTTCCCTCTGAAACAATCATCTGAGCGTATAATGCGCTTTTTTGCCCGTTTTTTTTGTTAAAACTGCCGAAAATATTTGCAATTTGAAAATAAATCTTTATCTTTGTAACCAGTTCAAACCCAATAACTCATAATACATCCACAAAATGAAGAATTTGTTTTTCGCAATCACGCTTTTCCTTGCAGCGCTCGTTGGCATGCAAGCTGAAGCACAGGTGCCTGCATTCCCCGGTGCAGAGGGTCATGGCCGTTATGTGACCGGCGGTCGCGGGGGCAAGGTCATCCACGTTACGAATCTCAACGACTCCGGCACAGGCTCTCTGCGTGCTGCGGTCAACGGCAGTGACAAGAAGATTGTCGTCTTCGACGTAGGCGGCGTAATTGCTCTCTCCAGTGACCTCAACATAGGTGCCAACACCACCATACTCGGCCAGACGGCTCCCGAGCCGGGCATCACCCTGCGCTACTACACCGTCAATCCTCACGGAAACAACATCGTCATCAGGTTCATACGTTGCCGATTGGGGCAAGAGAAAATCATCGACGCGGAGACTGACGAAGCCAAAAGAGCCGAAGCCGATGGTGCCGATGCTTCAACGGCACGCCACTACACCGGTATCATGATTGACCATTGTTCTTTCTCATGGAGCATCGACGAGACGGCCTCGTTCTACGACAACAACAATTTCACGATGCAGTGGAGCACCATAGGCGAGAGTCTGATGCACTCGGGCCATTCCAAAGGACCGCACGGCTACGGCGGCATCTGGGGCGGCAAGTTGGCCTCGTTCCACCATAACCTGCTCATCCACCACTCCAACCGAACACCCCGCTTCAACGGCGCACGCTACAACTGGACGGGCTATACCGGCAACACCAAGTATGCTGAGTACAAGTGGGAGAACGCAGTGCAGGCCGAGAATGTCGATTTCCGCAACTGCGTGATTTACAACTGCGGCAACGGATGCTACGGAGGTCCCGGCGGCGGCAAGATTAATATGGTGAACAACTACTACAAGACAGGTCCTGCCAGCTCCACTACACGCCTGACAACGGTGACCGTGGGTGCCAGCGGCAATGCTTCGGGCTATCCCATCTATTGGACCATGACCAGCCGTTACTACCTGAGCGGCAATCGCATCAACAACACTTCCAATGCGGGCTGGAACTATATGAATTACGATGATGGTACGTATGTAATTAACGGCAAACGATACAGTCCGGACCCCAACCACTACAACGGCGAGAATGAAACCTACGTCAAGAACTCGGCCGGAACCGACTGTATCTGCATGCAATTGGACGAACCGGCTCCCACCGGCGAAGTGACAACCCATTCGGCAGTGAATGCCTACAACAAGGTGCTCGCCTACTCGGGCGCATCACTCTACTTAGACGATGTGGACGAACGCTATTTCAGGGAGGCCCTGAACGGAACGGCAACCTACAAAGGGTCGGCCACAAGTTATGTGAAAGACGGGAAGACCTACAGCTGCACACCCACCTGGGGCCGTATCGACAAGGTCAGCGACGTGAACGGTTATACCGAGGCCACTTTCGGCACAGGAGCCCGAGCAGCCGGCTTTGACAGCGACGGCGACGGTATGCCCGACGCATGGGAAAAGGCCAACGGGCTGAACCCCAAC
>CALBPV010000055.1 GCA_937899265.1 uncultured Bacteroidales bacterium | reverse complement strand
CGGCTGCAAAGATAAGGATTTTTTTCGGAATCTCCAAATCTCGGGGCGAAAATCTGACATTATATGACCATTCGCGGACATTAGTGGTAAAGAAAATGCGGAGAGAGCAAAAAAAATGAAAAAATGGAGAGCCTTTTGCGTGTTTTTCGCAGAAAATGATTATCTTTGCACCCGAATTGCGATACGAGATGGCTCTCGTACACCGCAGATTTCTGCAAGACAACGCCTTGCGGAAAGAGAAGATACAAGGACAGACAATAAAGGAATTTCCATAATGAAACGGTTTATGACGATAGTACTGGCGGCGGCAGCATGGGTCTGCGAAGCGCAGGAAATAACGGTGGACGGTATCCGCTATTACGGCGACTGGATGCAGTCGGCCACGATAGCGGCGTTCCAGGATACGGCGCTGAGCGGCGACATTGTAATTCCCTCCGCCGTGACATACGAGGGGAAGAGCTATACCGTGACGAAGTTTGAGCGCTATGCTTTTGCCGAGTGCCGCCAGCTCCGTTCGGTGGTCATTCCGGCCTCGGTGAACGAGACACTCTACGACTGTGGCTATGAGTTTTACAACTGTACCTCGCTCGAGGAGGTGACGCTTTCGCCCAACATGCAGATATTGCAGGGAACCTTCATGGGATGCACGGCGCTGAAGCGCATCGTGATTCCCGAGGGGGTGAAATACTTGGATTATGTGTTCGAAAACTGCACTGCGCTGTGCGACGTTTCTCTGCCGGACGGGCTGGCGGAGATCGGGCGGGAATGTTTCTACGGATGTCTGAGCCTCACGGAGGTGACGATACCGGCCTCCGTCACGTCCGTGGGGACGGATGCTTTTGCTTTCTGTCGCGGACTGGCATCGGTGACCTGTCGGGCGGTGATTCCTCCGGCTTGTCTGGGAAGGACGGGTCCGAGGGTCGTGACGGTCAATCCGTTCCGCGAGATAGCTCCCCAGGCGGTGCTGTATGTCCCTGCAGAAGCGCTGCAGAGCTACCGAGATACCCGGCCCTGGAGCGACTTCTACAGAATAGAATCCATCACGGATACCGGCATGAAAAGCGTTCCTCAGGAAAACCGTTCTTCCCGGCCCTGGTCTCTGTCGGGTTGTCCCCTCGCCGCGCCTTTCGGCCTTTATATCCAAGACGGAAAGGTGAGAATTTTCCATCTCCCGTGAGTATAGCCCGGATTTGTGCGCCGGAGGGCAGCAAACAGGGCGGAAAATGTAAATGGCCATTTATATAAATTCGGATTAACATTGTCAATACATTCAATTCAAAAAGAAAGGGTTGGAAATGAAACCTCATTATGCACTTGCAGTACTCATGGCATTGATTTTCTCGTCGTTATGGGCGGGCTACAGCAGCTACAATACAACGAGCCGGCGGGTGAACGAGGATATGGGGCAGGCTCTTGCCCTTGCTCTGCGCGAACAGCAGAGCTGTGTCATCAGTCAGGACACTGTCCGGTCGTTCAACAATCATCTCCATATCGCAGAGTTGCGAGGCAAAGCCACATTGACGGTTGAAGCCGGAGCAAAAGAATTCCGTGCGAAGGCACACTGCGACGAAGCTACTGTCTTCGCATTGTCGGATCAGCGGCCCGCAGCAGTGCTGTGGTTCCTGACGGGATGCTGACGCTCAAACTCTCGTGGCAATTGGACAGCGGACGCAGTTACCGCCACATCGAACGAAGCATGGAACACAGCGATACGGAGACAGGCATCTTGAGGAAATGAAAAAAATCGCGGATTTTTGTTGTTATGTCAAAAATAATATGTATCTTGCCCCCGAGAAACATAACCAAAGACACGAAGATGAAATAAATTTTGATGCGGAGCATGATGCTTCTGGCAGTAAGCCTCTTATGCGGAGTCTGCGGCCTTCGGGCCGAGGAGATTGACACGTTCCTCACACCGGGCGGCAAGACAGTGACGTTCCACGCCCTGATGCACGCCAGCATCCGGATAGAGTTTGACGGCAAGGAGATGGAAATCGACCCGGTGACCAAGTTGGGCTCCCGGACGACAGACTATACGGCGGTGCCCCAAGCCGACTATATCTTTGTGACCCACGAACACATGAACCACTTCGACCGCGAGGCGCTCCGGATGCTCACGGGAAGCAATACACGGCTGATAACCAACGGACGCTGTGCAGGAATGCTGGGTTCGGGCGAGGTGATGGCTACGGACAGACGGATGTGAGCGGCATTCCCGCTCTCTTGGCCGGCGACGGCATCGAGGTGAGAATACGGCACTACGAATAACACAAATCTGTCATTGGAGATTCAGGTTTATTGAAGGCTCCATCGGAATCGTAATTATGCGCCCCTTGCTGGGGCAGGTTTGAATCGGGACCATATAGACACAGGGGCGAGCCCCTGTGCTAAGATATATAGCCCTTTTAGGGCATAAATGACCCTGACGGGGTCAAATAACCCAGCGTAAGGGCCTGCCCCTACGAATAGAGTCCCCCACCGTATCAACTTATTGGCGATGTGGAGGCTGCTCGCCGGTCGGCATAGGTGTGGAGCGGGGTTCGTCGGGTGTCACTTCTGTGGCTCCGTGACCAACTCTTCCGCCAACACAAGCGTTAATTTTGTTAATCGTTAATTGTTAATTTTACGGGTACTCGGC
>CALBPV010000054.1 GCA_937899265.1 uncultured Bacteroidales bacterium | reverse complement strand
CTTGCCGGAAGGAATCTGGTCACTCGTGATGAGCGCCAGCGCTTCGGAGGCAAGGAGGGGATTGTCGGCAGTGGCTCCCTTGTCTGTCGTCTCGCCTCCGCCTTGTCCGCCCTGTCCGCTTTCGGAAGCTTCGCCCTTGCTGAGTACGAAGTTCCTGACTTCCCAGGTGGCCGAATTTTCTTCACAGGTGTAGTGGAGAGCCACGACGATGTTGGCCTTGAGCATCGAAGCGGGCACATTGACATCGGCATCATACCATGTGGTGTAGTCGGAGCCTTCGGTCATGGTCGGAGAAATGACGGTCCAGCTCGTTGTGGCGGGGTCGCCGGTGTAGTTGTTGGTGATGATAACCTCGTCGGTCACGCCGGGTTTGGCCTGTCCGTTGTTGGTGAAGTAGCGGAGGATGTACTGCCAGGAGACGTGGGCGGCCTCTGTGCCGGAAAGGTCGATGGCGGGACTCACAAGGTAGGCATCGCTGGGTGTGGTGACTTTGGTCGAGTTGTCGTAGCCGGTGGCTGTGGCAGCACTGTAGTCGATGGCCCAAGGCGTACCTTTGACAGTGAAGGGCGTGAAGACACCGAACGACGTGGCAAAGGTCTCACTGATGTAAGTGTCGTCGTCCAGCGGTTCGTCGGGCGTTTCGCTGTCGCCGGTACCCTTCGAGACGATGAAGTTCTTCACTTCCCATGTTCCGGCTTTCTCGGATGTCGCTTTGTAGCGGAGGGCGATGCGGAGGTTGGAGGTGTTGAGATATTCCTCGGGGATGGCCAGACGGCCTGAAGAATACCACGTGTTCCAGTCACTGCCCGAGACAGGCGAGAAGGAGAGGGGTGTCCATGTGGCATTGTTCACGTCGGAGGCGATGCCGGTGAAGTTGGTGGAAACCAGCACTTGATGGTTCTCCTTCATCGTGGATGCCAAGGCATAGCGCAGGATGTAGTCGAAGGAAACGTAGGCGGCATCAACACCCACAGCATCGATGGCGGGAGTGATGAGCCACGATTCGGCGTTGTTGTTCGTCGAGTTGACGTAGGCGGTTACTTGGGCGCAAGAGTAGCTGTTGACCCAAGCGTAGTCTCCTACCGACTGAACCGTCTGGAAGTCGCCCAACGAGGTGGAAAAGGTCTCGCTGAGGAGCACATCGCTCGGAGTGGTGTCGGTGTTGATTTCGTAGGGAGCGGGAACGTCCTCACAGCTCGCTAACGTCAGAGCGCCGACAAGGGCGAAAAGCGAAAATTTGGGATTGAGAAGTTTCATATATAGTGTATTTTTTATTAACGGGGAAGAAAACGGGGACCAGTTGATTAACGGGGAAGAAAACGGGGACCAGTTTATTAACGGGGAAGAAAATGGGGACAGGTTTCTGGATTCAAGTTAATGAATAACGAGGTCGTTCTCGTCGCGCATGATAATCTGCCAGTCGGAGCCGTAGCAGGTGAGAATGCCTGTGACGCTGACGGTGCCCCGGGGAATCACTTGGAATGCAAATTCGCTCGAAGTGGAGTTGCGGACGGTGATTTTTCCGCCGGAGGTCACCAGCGTGCGATCGACACCGTAGCCGGCATCCTGCAGGTCCTCGGGAGCCCAGATGGCAGTTCCGTCGGCTTCGGCGATGTAACCCGTGACGGTGGCCAGGCGGGGGAAGGACTTATATGTCTTGTTGGCTGCGTTGGAGAGCCAGGAAGCCGTGGGGACGAAGGGCGTCAGTTCGGGAGCCGTTGTGTCGGGTCGGCCCACGACTTCGATGTTGGTGGCACACTGCTGGGCCAACATGGGACCGAGACGGAGGTTGCCGGCGGAGGTGTAGTAAGGTTCACCCACGCGGCACACATAACTGTAGTTGCCCACATAGAGGTCGCGGCAATTGACCTTGATGCGCTGTCCCAGCCTCAGGTAGGGAAAAGCCTTCATGTTCTTGATGGGAATGCAGAAGCCGTCCTCGCCGTCCTGGATGTAGGTGGCCTGATAGAAATTCTCGGAGTAGTCGTTGGCCACAACCACGCCTTCGAATATCACATCGCTGTCCACCTTGCGGAACGTGTTGTTGTTGGAAAACACCGTGGACCAGGTTTCCTTGACCGAAGCGATGGTGGCGTTGGTTTCGCCCACCCAGTCGGCTGTGGCACCCAAGCCCTCGGCTGTATCGACGATGTTGATGGTGTCGTCCTGCATGCAGCCGCCGAGGGGGAGCATGGCGGCCAGTGCAGCCGCATAAATATAACGGGTTAGTTTTGTCGGAGTAGCTTTCATAGTCGTGCCGTTTTAGAATTTGTAATTGACATTGAGGAAAGCGTTGAACTCGTAGGCATAGAAATACTTCGAGTTGCGGGAGAATTTGTAGGTGCGGGCCTGCCCGGTGTTGTAGTTGTCGTCACGGCTCTGTTCGTAACCGCCCGTGCGGAGGTTCTGGTTGTTGGTGACGTTCTGGAGGCTGAGGTTGATGCTCATCTGTCCCTTGCGGAAGTAAATGACTTTGCCCACACTGAGGTCGAGCATGAATCCGCTTTTGAATTTCTCCTGTTCGGCAGTATAGGTCCGAACGATGTTGCCCTCCTTGTCGAAGAGCACGCCGCCCTCCTCATTGAGCTGGTCGGCTGTGACTTCATAGACGAGCTGTCCCTCGGCGTTGACGGAGGTGGCCGTGTAGTTGTCTATGACGTTCGAGAGACGGCGATAGGGAGAGTAGCCGATATAGACGCGGTCGTACCAGTTGAGGTTGGCCTCAAAGAACCAGCGGCGGATGCTGTACTCTGCTCCGAAAGAAAGGGCCGTGAGCGGTGTGCCGTCCTCATGGATGCCTTTGGCGATGACGCGAAGCGGCATGGAAGCGCCCGTGACGGGATTCTTCCACTGGTTGATGGACTTGATGGTCGAGGCGTCCATTCCTTCGTAGCTCACTTGAGCGTAGGGATTGCCCGTGTATTCGGCTTCACCCACGGAGGCAAGCACGTTGAACGAGAGGCTGGATGTGAGTTTGTACTTCAGAGCACCCTCGAATCCGTAGTGACGTTTCTCTATCGAGTTCATGGCCAGATAGGTGAAACGTTCCTCCTGGTCGTTGTAGAAGGCGGTCTGTTCCACACCGTCTTTGAACTGGGTGTAGTAGCCTCCAATCTTGCCCGACAGGTCGCCGAAGCGGAACTTGTAGGAGACTTCGCCGTTGAGGATTTTCTCGACTTTGAGGTTATCGACGAAATTGTTCTGCATGCGCGAGGCAACAAAGGCGTTCCATGCCAGGGGAGCGCGGGCTTCCCATCCGGCACCTATCATGAAGCGGTTGTGGGCGTTGAGCTGCCATTCGAAGCTGGCTTTGGCGCCTCCGCCCAGGAATTTGGCGGTACCCGACGAACCGAGGCTGTTCTCGGGAGCTCGTCCGTTCTGCATGTTGCCGTCACGTTCGATGGTGGTTCCGTCCAAACGTCCGGACACATTCACGAGGAAGGCTCCCGGATGCCACTGATATTGGGTCCAGGCCGTTGCCTTGTTGACGTTGATGTTGTAGTCGTAGCCGAACTTGTCGCCTTCCTTGATTTGACGGTTGGGATGGAGCAGGTCGTTTTGGGCCATCTCGCTGTCCGTGCCGTAGTCGCGGGCCGCAAACTTGTCGAGGTCGGTGTAGTACTTGGCTCCCAGCAAGTCGTCCATGGTCTTGTAGTAATGGGTCTTGGAGAACGTGGCGTTGATGCCGACACCGAGTTTGTTGGCGGCATTGATGTTCTTGATATAGTTGGAGGCGAGGCTCAGTGCCGTTTGGTTGGAGTGACGGCGCTCGACGTAATATTCGGCTTCGCGTCCCTCTTCATTGGCCACGGAGTTCTCATACCAGAGATTGTCCCACTGAATCTGACGGTTGGCTTTGTCGGCTTGCCAATAGTCGAGCAGCGTGTTGTATTGCTCGAGGAAATAGGGGTGTTCGCCCAACCAGTCGCCGTTGTTTTGGTTGGCATCCCAGACGTTGAATGCCGATGAGGGGAATTTCTTGTAGTAGTCGGGACGGGGATCCATTGCTGCGTTGCCCCATCCGAGCGCCGAGGTGCTGTAGGCCGAGTAGCGATAGGAGACGGCCGTGTTGAGTTTGGTGCTGTAGTCGATGTCCCAATCCCAGTTGACGATGACTGTAGGCTCGAAATTGTGCACCACGCGGGCATTGCGTTTCTCGCCGTTCTGATAGCCCCAGTTGGGGTTGTAGTAACGGTCGTTGGCCAGCCAATAGGCTTCCTCGGTCGAAGCGCCTTGCTGGGCACGTTCCGTGGGTGTGCCGAAGGTGACGATGTTGAGGGAGTGGCTGTCGTTGAGACGCTTCTGTACGGAGAGCAGATAGGAGAACGAGTTGTAGAACGTTCCTTCCACAACGCCTTCGTCGGCCCAGCGGTAGCCTATCTGTCCGGCGATGGACCAGCCGGACTTGAGCCATCCGGTGCCGAAGGAGAACATAGCCCTTGCCTTATAGTTGCGGTTGCAGCCCGAGAGGGTCACTTTGCCGCCCTGGGCGTAGGACGAGGCCCGGAGGTTGGTGTTCTCGCCGCCGCCCACCGACGTGACGCCGAAGTTGTTGTTCTCGAACATCGTGACGCCTTCCTTGTTGCGGGTCACATCGTTCAGACCGCCTATCATGGCATAGGAGAAGGAACCGCGCACCATGTCGTTCATCGGAATACCGTTGAGGTAGTTCTGCTGATAGAGATTGTCATAGCCGCGCACCTTGAATCGCATGGCCGAGAAACGGAACCCCACTTCCGAGAAGAAGAGGTCATTGTTGCTCGACGAGATGCTGGACACTATCTGGGAAGCATCGGCATCCTCGTCCAACTGCGATTCGGTGAACGAGAAGTCCGCCATCTCGTCGATGGCCTGAGCTTCCGCCACCGAAAGGGTGTCGGCTTCTTGTGCCGTTGCCGTCAGCATCGCGCTGCCCAGCAGCACTGAGATAAGTTTTTTATAACACATTGTATAAAATGTTAGATTTTTATGGTGCAAAAATACGGAAAATTTTCTGTTCGGCCAAATATTGAGTGTTAAATCTTTTCTTTGGTCACGTATTTTTTATAATAGAAGATGAGAAGTGTCGTTGCAGGCAGGGCTATAATAAGCCCTACAAATCCCAACAGACTGCCCCATATCGACAGAGAAAGCAGGAGCAGGGCGGGGTTGAGGTTCATGGCTTTGCCCATGATGCGGGGCGTAAGCACAAAGTCCTGGATGATTTGCACAATGACGAAGACCACCAGTGCCGAGAGGGCTATTCCCCAAAAACTTTCGCCCGTATTGGCCGCTTTGAGGGCGGCAAGTGCAAAGGTGGGGATGACGGCGATGGTCTGCAGGTAGGGCACGAGGTTGAGAACGCCCACAAAAATGCCCAGGCCGATGGCCATCGGGAAGTCGATAATCGAGAATCCTATCGCGAAAAGAATGCCCACACAGAGGGCGATGAAGCCCTGTCCGCGGATGTAGGCGTTGAGATTCTTCTCCATTTCTTCCAGCAATTCCTGCCAGAAAGGACGGGTGCGGGAGGGAAAGATGCGGATGAAGTTGTCGGTCATCCACTCGTAGTCCTTCAAGATGAAGAATGTGTAGAGCAATGCTATGGCGCCTGCGGCGACACCCATGATTACGTCGAACGTTTTCCCCACCACCGAGAAAGTGCCCGAGAAGAAAGCTCCCAAAGCGTCGCTGAAACTGCTGCTCTCGGCCACTTTGCCGAGATTGCCGTTCTCCCAGTTTTCCTGCCAGAGCTCCTTGATTTGGTTGATGATGAAGGTGCCGTTGGGATTCTCTGTGAAATATTGGCGGAGGAGGTCTCCGAGGGTGACGAACTGTTCGACCATGGGAGGAAAGATGAGCCATCCTGCTCCGTAGAATATGCCGCCCACGACAGCCAGTGCCACAAGAATGCAGGCCACGCGACTGCGCAGCCTGCATTTCACCTGCAGAAATTTCACAAAGGGATAGAGCAGGTAGGCAAAGAGCCAAGCCACCGCGAACGGCAGCAGCACCGGCGTGAGGTAGTCGATGAGCAGGAATACGGCGACAGCGATGGCTACCGCAATCAGTCCCCGCACAAACCGGTCGAACGTGATTTCTTTCATCGTATCAACAGTTTGCGGTCGCCCTCAATGACGAGTCCTTTGCAGTTGTCCCCCACGGGCTGTCCCATCAGGTTGTAGCGACGCGAATGGCGCAGTTTGTCGCCGCTCACGACTTTCTCGATACCGCTGGTGTTGACGGCTGTCACAGAGCAGCCCCAGAAGGCTGTGGGTACCTGTTCCTCGACGGTGCCGTTCTTGCCGATGAGTTTGATTTTTTTGATGGTTGCCTCGTAGGGAGCCTTGAAGGCCTGCAACGTCACTCTTGCAACGGTGCCGCTGGTGAGTGTTGAGGACGAGAAATTGAGCGAACGTGTCGCGCCGGTCTGGGTATTGTACTGTTCGTTGCCTTTCGAATCGTATGCCTTCAGTTGGAGTTCGTTGCCGGGGTACGACTTGTCCAGCTCGACGACGATGCCGGTATAGGTCGAAAGGGGGGCACTCCCCTCGAAGACCGAACATTCGCCCCATTGGCTGTTGTAGTCGATGCGGTATTCCACCTCAATGTCCGAAAGCGAAGGATAACTGCCCTGCCAGTCGCTGCCGCGGTAGGCTTTGACGATGGTTTCGGCCAGGTCGGGTTCGTTGAATACGAGGAGCGCCCGGGAGGAGGCGTCGGAAAGTCCCATCCAGTAGAAGGTGGTGATGCCGTATTCTTTGGCGTGCTTCACGTAGGTGTCGGCAAAACTCAGATAGGTTTCCCGCTTGGACTGATAATCTTTGCTCAGGCCTTCCGAGCCCCATTCGCCGATGATGACAGGTATGCCCTTCGCCGTGAAGTTGTTCTTCAGTTTGCCGAGCATGTTGTCCACCTCACTGATGGCCGTTGTGAGACCATTGCTGAGCGAGGGGTAGGAGTGAACCTCCACGATGAGGTGGCCGGTGGCTCCCGTGGGCAGCGTGAGCCGGCTGAGAGGCTCTTCGAGGTGGCTGTTCCATGTGCCTGCACCGCAGCAGGCTCCGTAGGTGTTGACGACCAGGTTGCGTTGGCTGTTGTTGCCGCCGGTTGAGCGCACGGTGGTTACGAAGCTTTGGGCGTAGTTGTTGATGGATTCGTAGGCCGAGGCTGCGATTGTGGCATCATACTTGGCAGTGGTGTTCCACGAGGCAAAGCACCACGAGCTCTTGATGTCGAGCATCTCGTTGTAGCTTTCGAACACGAGCTTCTGTCCGTAGTCTTTGAATTCGGTGGCAATTTGCTTCCAGAGATATTCGTATTTGTCCTTGTA
>CALBPV010000053.1 GCA_937899265.1 uncultured Bacteroidales bacterium | reverse complement strand
ACCCTGAAGAGGCTCTACCCGTGCTTCATACTTGAGGTTGACGAGTCAGACAGGAAGCTGAAGTCTTTCACGCTCAACGAGAAGAAGGTGGAGGAGGTCCGCCTTGTGTCGGGCTTCTCGGCCTGTGTCACACACGCCCTTGACTATACGTCTGTAAAAGCATCCGAGTCGTATGCCCTCAGGGACGAGCAGGAGAAGGATTTCGGACTACAGAAAGGCCCGCTGGGTTCGGACAGGCAACGCTGCTGGTCGGAGGATGGCAAGAACGGGCGGCTTTTCGTCCTCTTCGTGGCCATGATTCTCGGCTCATACGTCAGGCATATAAGGCAGACTACGGAACTCAAGAAGATGTTCTGCTCATTCTCGGAGATACTCGACGAAATGAGACCCATCAGATGCATCGAACACAAGGGGCATGCCAGACTTGTCACGCCGTTTGTCGGCAAGCAACTCGAAATATGCCGTGTGTTTGGCTTTGCTGTGCCAGAAGGATGCGACACCAAGTACAAATCTAAAAAGGTTAGCGAGAGGAGACGCGGGCGTCCCAAGAATGCTGTGGTAGTGAGTGAGCCGAAAGAATGATAGTACAAATAAAATTAAAACTCAGATATATTTCTTCAAGTTGCGATAGAAGGAACTGAGGGAGGCGAAACCTGACTGGACAGCGATTTCGTTTGTCGTTAGGTTAGGGTTATTCGCCATTAGTTGCTTGGCATAGGCGATGCGCTGTCGGTTGATGAACTCATTAAACGTAATTCCCATCTGTTGGTTGATTGCCTGATAGATATAAGTACGGTTTGTGTTCATCATCCTTGCAAGATTTTCCAGTTTTAGGTCTGGTTGTAGGTATATTTTATCCCTCCTGACAATTTCCACGATACGTTCTGTCAGTGACTTGTCCATAACTTCGTTCCCCTTCTCCTTATCGTTCATAATGACTTTGTCGCCTTCCAGATCAGCGATGGAGAACTGGCGGTGTAATCCCAGATATCCGATGGTGAAGAGCAAGATGGAGAAAGTTATAGAGGGGAAGAAAAGCAAGTAGCATGAGTCTGTGAAGCGATAACGCCCTATGGCGTTAGCCACAAACGACATGACGGAAGCAACCACGATGAGATAGAGCACAGATTGGATATGATGCATCGACTTATTATCTGTGTCCGCATATAACTGATTGACGGCATTATCGTATTTGCGAATCATCCGTACCCCCACCACAATAGTTACCAGCACCTCGATGGCGAATACTATTTTACAACCGATATGTATCCATGCCTGCAGCAAAGTGACACCAGCAAGTCCATCCGTCAAGTTGTGATATAAGTAATGCTTAATAAATAAATCATTCTCCTCATCCGTCATCATGAGAAAGGCAATACTGCAGGCGACAGCACCGATGGCGGCAGGAAGGAGTAACCATCCATACCATGATTTCCACTGTGTCGTTAACCTTATAATATAGATAAGGTATAATGGATAGACGGCAAGATTTGCCGTCACATAGACGATATCCATGATAGGGATGAGACGGTCGACATGGTTGAAGAACACATAATGCCCCATATAGAGAATTGTTGCCGTAAGCATAAACACAAAGAGCGTCCGTTGCTCACGCAGTTGTTTGTTATTCCACTCCAAGGCGAGGAGCACAGTGAACAGCGCACATGTTATTAGGGGCAGTGATGTGATAAAATGGTACGTCATATTGCGAACAAAATTAAATGATAATTTCGATACATGCAAGTTTTATGCGGAAAAGTTTTCTTTTATCGTGAACAAAGTGGAAATTGTGATTATGAGAATAGTTTTTGTGAAAGTGGAAAGCCTGTTATCGGAAGATTTCCTACATTTGCATCAACTATTTGACAACCTCGAGGAAATGATAGACTGGCGGCAGATACCATCAGGGTCTGCCGTTTCTTTTATGTTGCCTGTAGGGAATCCCCTAAACGATTTTCGGGAAATACCCCTTGTCAATTTGCGGAAACTTTGTATCTTTGCATCGAGAACTTTAAAAAGAAGCGATATGAAGAAGATTGGACTATATGTGGTTGGTGCTGCTTTCATGGTAAGCAGCTGTGGTACCTACACAGGGACAGGTGCTTATGCAGGCGGTACGTTTGGTGCTATCCTCGGTTCGGCAATCGGAGGTATCTCTGGTGGCTGGCGTGGCAGTGACATCGGTACGATTGTCGGTATGGCAGGTGGTGCCGCCGTTGGTGCGGCTATCGGTGCTGCCGCTGACCAGAAGCGACAGGAGGAGATCGAGGGTTACCATCGTCGTGTGGAGGAGCGTGAGCGTCAGTATGACTACCAACAGCAAGGTGGTTATCAGCAGAGCGGTCAGCATAGTGACAGCGGTTTCGATGCCACCAACAGTGGTGACGACCGTATCGACATCGGTATTGCCGGTCCTAAGAGCGATCGTCCCTCCCAGACAGCCTCCGACAAACCCTCCGTATCGCTCAGCCAGTTAGAGCGTATGGATGCCGACAAGCCAGAGCGTATCATCATCCGCAATGCCCGCTTCATCGACCAGGATCAGGACGGTATCTTGAAGGCGGGTGAGCAGTGTCAGATCACCTTCGAGATTATGAACTATACCCGTCATACGCTTTATGATGTACAGCCCATGGTCAATGACGTGACAGGCAACAAGAATATCCATATCTCACCCAATCTCCATGTGGAGAGTATCGCTCCCAACAGTGGTGTGCGCTATACCGCTACCATCCTTGCCGACAAGAAGTTGAAGGACGGTACGACGAAGATAGAGGTGGGTGTCCTCGTCAATAATCGGAGTATCGATACAGGTACCCACGACCTGCTGATCGTGACGAGAAGGAAGTAAGTATATAAAAAAAGGCGAAGCCCGTAGCTTCGCCTTGCGAAGGTGCCGCCTTCGAGGGGAGGATGTGCCGCCTTCGAGGGGAGGATGTGCCGCCTTCGGGGTGAGGATGTGCCGCCTTCGCAGGTCGAAGGCGGCACTTTCATATTCTTCTATACGATACCCTGTGCGAGCATCGCCTTTGCCACCTTCATGAAACCTGCCACATTGGCACCTTTCACGTAGTTG
Organism: uncultured Bacteroidales bacterium; assembly: GCA_937899265.1. GTDB lineage: Bacteria > Bacteroidota > Bacteroidia > Bacteroidales > UBA3663 > Liminaster. Next base: position 32,285 of record CALBPV010000053.1, on the reverse strand, counting down.
ACATAATCACCGTCTTTACCGTATTTTACACACTGCTCATGGATGCCGGACATGATATGATGCAGTTTCTGATCGACCTCCTCGCCCGTCCATGATATACGCATCGAGTTCTGCGTCATCTCCAAGCCAGAGGTAGCGACACCACCTGCATTCACTGCCTTACCAGGAGCAAACAGCTGACCAGCTGCAATGAACTTATTGACAGCCTCGGCAGTACATCCCATGTTGCTGACCTCAGCGACGCATAGCGGTTTGTTGGCAAGAATCTTGTCGGCATCCTCACCATTCAGCTCGTTCTGCGTAGCACACGGCAGATAGATGTCGGCTTTCTGCTCCCATGGTTTCTTGCCCTCGAAGAACTGGGCTCCGTCGAACTCCTCGGCGTACGGCTCGCAGACATCATTGCCAGAGGCACGCAACTCCAACAGGTACTCTATCTTCTCGTCGTCAAGACCGGCGGGGTCGTAGATATAACCGTCAGGACCGCTGATGGTGATCACCTTGGCACCCAGTTCAGTAGCCTTCTTGGCGGCACCCCATGCCACATTGCCGAAGCCGGAGAGGGCGACGGTCTTTCCCTTGATGTCCAGTCCGTGAGTCTCCATCATCTGAAGCACGAAATACAGGGCGCCATAGCCTGTTGCCTCTGGGCGCAGGATAGAGCCTCCCCATTCCAGACCCTTACCCGTCAGGGTAGCGCCATGGAACTGACTGGTCAGTTTCTTGTACATTCCGAAGAGGTAGCCGATCTCACGACCTCCCACACCGATGTCACCGGCAGGTACGTCGACATCAGGACCAATCACCTTATACAACTCACACATGAAAGCCTGACAGAAGCGCATGATCTCCGCATCGCTCTTGCCACGGGGTGAGAAGTCACTACCGCCTTTTCCACCGCCCATCGGCAGGGTGGTGAGGGCATTCTTGAAGGTCTGCTCGAAACCGAGGAACTTCAGGATACTCAGGTTTACAGACGAGTGGAAGCGCAAGCCTCCCTTATACGGACCGATGGCACTGTTGAACTGTACCCGATAGCCGATGTTCACCTGTACCTCGCCCTTGTCATCTACCCAGGGTACACGGAAGGTGATGATGCGCTCCGGCTCTACGATACGCTCCACAATCTTAGCCTTCTCAAACTCGGGGTGCTGGTTGTACACGTCCTTGATAGACTCAAGAACCTCACGGACAGCCTGTAAATACTCTACTTCGCCAGGATGCTTTTTCTCCAGATCCTGCATGATTTTCTCTACGTTCATAGTTTTAAGGTTTTATCGTTAAACTGACATATTGTTATATTAGTAATGCAAAAATAGGTAATTTTCTTGAAACTTCCAAGAAAATTACCTGTTATTTTAATATGATACTTACAATTTGTTAATTCGATGTGTTAGGGCACGTCATTTTGAACGTATGAATAAGCGGAATCCCATCATTAAAAAAATATCATAATCTTTGGAATTATGAAATATGTTTTATATCTTTGCATCGACTCAAGTTAGTCCGTTAAGGGTCTATGGGGTCGCTTTTGTGGTAAAGTAGGACGTTTACGAAACGTAATCTTCTATCGTCAGATCTCGCAAATCTAAAGTACAAGAAGATGCGCAACCGTGGCGTCTGCGTTGGATGTATTATACAAATTCATCATCGTATGAATATGTGATATAATATATCTCGGCGTGGGCTAACTCGAGTTGCTTATCCTTGTACAAGGCAATGCGAGAGCCAGACGATGGGATAAGCGAAAAGTAGAGAACTCCCACGTCTTTCGCATTATAATAAAGATGTTTTTTAAGAGCCGAATTTTGGGAGCAGGAGGCTGGTATTTATGCTTATGGCTGAAACTACTACCTATGGCATTCGCATTACCTTAATAAGTTTAATCTCTCTCTTCACTCTAAGTGTCAATGGCTATTCCCAAGATAGTTCTTCGCAAAAAGAGAGCAAACGGATGTCGAAGCAAATTAAGAATGAAGGGTGGAAAGTCTTTGGTACGGGGAAAACTATCAAGGAGGCTCTTGATACACATTATGCGCTCCTATTCCAAGGTAAAGGCACTCTGATGACTATTGAAGGGCATGGTAAGTCAAAGAATATTAATCAGGCTATCAGGAAATCTCAGAATCAAGCCATGCAGCAATATGCGTCTATGCGTGAGACGCAGGTGGAGGGTGTCTCTGAGGTCCAGATGCGGAACACGCAAGGCGGTGAGACATCGAGTAACATGGATTTCAATACTCATTACAAGTCAAGTACAGCGCAAACAGTTAAATCATTCAGCCCCACGGTCGTTTTTTATCGTACGTCAAGTGAAGGTTGGGTGGAAGTGCGCTCCTTTTTCTTAGTCGACATACTTAAATAATATGAAGAAACATCATCTGCTTACATTGTTAGGTGTACTATTCTTTGTACCTGTTATGGCACAGCGAGTAGAGAAGGTATCTGGTGAGTACACCTATGTCATCACGGAAAATGATAATATCACGCTAAGAGAAGCAAAGCGTAAGTGTCTGGAGTTAGCCAAAGCCTCAGCGATAAGGGGACAATTCGGGGAGCTGATAACCTCTGATGTAATAGACTCCAATGTAGAGACCGATGGAGAGTCAACCAGTTCCTATTTCTGGGAGAATACTGTTGCTATGGCTAAAGGTGAATGGTTAGGTGACACAGAGAAGCCGGAGTTGGATATCACCTATGACGACGGACAACTGGTGCTCAAAGCTAAAGTAGAGGGAATGGCAAGAGAGATCGTCCAGTCGAAGGCAGACCTCAAATGGGAGATTATGAAAGATGGAAATGACAAAAAGATCGCTACCCAGAGTTTTGATAGTGGCGAGCGTGCCTATATTAGTTTCCGCTCTCCATCAGACGGTTTTGTGGCAGTCTATTTGATTGTTGGTGACGATGAGACTTCCTGTCTGTTGCCCTATCCTAAAGATGCGGACGGACGGTTCTCGGTTAAAGGAGGACGTAACTATTTGTTCTTTGACAAAGAGAAGGATCCTGAGGCTTATCAGTACAGACTTAAAACCAAGCATCGCCAAGAAGATAATCAGTTCGTGATTATCTATTCCCCCAATCCCTTTACAAAGTGTAATGATATCACTGGCGACAAGAAACATCCTAACTCCTTGAGCACGCATGATTTCCAAAAATGGCTGTTGAAGTGTCAAAGAGAGGATCCTGACATGGTCGTCAATAAGAAGTGGATTAAGATATTACATAATACCCAATAAATATTTACCTAAATTTTAAGATTATGAAGAAAAAACTAATCGTATCATTCAGCTGTCTGTTAGCACTTGGCGCTTTCGGACAGAATGTCAACGATCAAGACATCCTGAAGAATGTCAACTGGCAAGAGGACTCCACGGAGGTTACCACAGTCGACGATATTGTCAAGATGCAGCAAGACGTGACAGGTAGGAGATTCAAGGAAAGTCATTTCAGGGACGTATGGTCAAGGAAGAGTTATTTCAATATCTCCTACAATTCGACGACACTGAGTCCCGATCAAGAAATCCCTTCAGGTGTAGGAAGCGATCTGATTCCGGAATACAAGAGTAATTGGGGTGTTTCCTTGCAGTTGGGTAGGAGCTATGCTTTGCATAAAAACCCAATAGCCAACCTGCTGCAGTTCAATATCGATTTCACCTATGTCGATTTAGGTGCCAACCATTTCGAGATAGAAGGAGATGGAAAGAACCTCTATGACAGTAATGTGAAATTTATTAATAACGAGGGTGAATATTACTATACTCCATGGAATCTGGAGAAATATGAATTCAACTATGGTATGGCAATCGGACCATCTATGACTATCGCACCCTTTACTTCTACGAATAGTCGCGGGCTTCACTACGTTAAGTTGAATCTATACTATCACATTGGTTACCATGCATCGTTCTTGTGGATGCAGGATAAAAAAGAAGCCGATGCTAATCAACTCACCGACGACGAGTCTGTGGAGCATCGTGAAAAGGTGAATGACATTGTTAAGATGGATCTGGGTCACGGACTCATCCAAAGTTTTGGCTTTAGTGTCACCTGGAAGTTCATAGGTATAGGCTATGAGCATCGTTCTGCAGGATTAAAATATCAGTCATTGGGTTCTAGTGAGTTCAGTAAGGAGAAGTATAAGTTCAGTTCGTCAACGAATCGTGTCTTCCTTCAAATTAGAATGTAAGAATATGATTGAAGAATCCAATTTGTTAAACATTAAATAAACAGACGCAATTATGAAAAGATATTTTCTGATACTGACCTTGGCACTTCTTTGTATGCCAGAGGCTTTCGCCCAATATAACCATAATGTAGAAGGTAAATGTGGCGATGACGTGAAATGGAGTTTCGACGGTTTTACACTCGTTATCACGAATGTGAACAAAAAGGGGTTACCCGTGGAAATGGATGACTATGATATTGCTCAGAATATTGCCCCATGGGCAAAGAAAAAGTTGAACATTAGGAAGGTTCAGATTCATAAGGGAGTCAAGAATATCGGCTCTTGTGCATTTGCCAACTGCCAATACTTACAGGAAGTCATATTCGTAGGAAGTGATTTGGAGAGTATAGGATGGGGGGCATTCCTCAACTGTTCACATCTTCGTAATATCTCCCTCCCTGTGCAACTACGCAATATAGAAACCATTGCCTTTGCAAACTGTGTGTCGTTGGCATCTGCCACCATTCCTGACCGTTGTCGTGTAGCAGATCAGGCTTACATGTCATGTACCAACTTGAAGATGGTGGATATCGCTCCTACAGCAATTGTCGGTCACCTTGTTTTTGCCGATGAGGTTAGTATAAGTGGTAAGACACGTCATGCGATGTATGCTGGTGAGCTACGTCGTTTGCCATCGTATATCAATATCGGCAATTGTCAGGAATTCGGTCTCTCAAAAGAGTCTGTGGATAAATGTACCAACCAACAGAAGGTAGAGGTCAATTACGATTATGCCACATCGGAGATTGACACGGTTATCCCTGTTGCCAGAGATGCTAACTATAATACTTATGCGTTAATTATCGGTAATCAGAACTACCGTTTTGCCTCTAATGTCCCTTATGCTATCCACGACGCAAGAATATTCGCGGATTATTGCAAAAGAACACTAGGTGTTCCTGTTGAGAATATCCATCTCTCAGAGGATGCGACGAAGCAAATGATTATGGAAGAGGAACTTGGTGATTGGATTTCTAATATCCCATACCGTGAAAACAAGAAACTTATCGTGTATTATGCAGGTCATGGAGTTCCTGATGTGAAGAACAAGAACAAGGCATACATCCTTCCTACCGATGTGCGAGGCACCAGTCCTCAAAGAGGTATCGCCCTTGATGAGCTTTACGCAAAACTGGGAGAGTTGGCATTTGAGCAGAGTTCTGTTTTCATTGATGCCTGCTTTAGTGGTGTCAACCGTAACAATGAAGGTGTGACGGAAGGACTTCGTGAGGTAGAGATCGAAGCCGAGGAGGCAACCTTCAGCGACGGTAACATTGTGGTGTTCTCTGCTGCCCAAGGTAATGAGACAGCTCAGGGATTCCCAGAAGAAGGACATGGCTTGTTCACTTACTATCTTTTGAAGGAGTTACAGACATCAAAAGGTTTAGTGAATTTCGGTGATTTGTCAGACAGGATTACATCGAATGTTTCTAGACAAGCATCTCTACTGAAGATGCAAAAGAAGCAGACTCCCGCCACTCATTTCTCTGAAAAAATAGCAGAGAAATGGCGTAAACTTCACTTCTGATTCATACATATACCAAGAAGACGGCACCTGCGAATACAGGTGCCGTCTTCTTGGTGGTAGGTAACTTATAATATATGTAGCGTACCCAGGAAGTATAGCAGGATGTAACCCTCCACATCCTCGATGCCGACAGACAGACGGATAAGGTCAGGAGCCACCCCAGCCTCACGCAACTGCTCATCACTGAGCTGCCGATGGGTATGACTGGCGGGATGCAGCAACACAAAGTGTTGAAAGTGCAGAGGGCAATGGGGGTGTTGAAACGCCACCCCCTTCAATGAGCGATGGAGGGTCAGAAATGGGCACCCCCACACCTGTAGAAGTGAACATTGACATCGAGAAGACTCAGGGCAATGCAATTTACAGTTCACTGCTGGGACTCCAGAATACTTTGGATAACTTCCAACTCGATGTCAAGCAGGATTCGCTTCGGGATGTTGTTTTTGCGGCAATTAAGGATGCCGTTAAGGATTACATGAATGAGGTGGATAAGAAACAGCAGGCAGAGGATGAGAAACGCCGGGCAGAGGGGAAACCTGCAACTGCTTTTGAAGCCTATCAAATGGCTACGCGGCGTAATACGGATGCCATCAACAAGTTCAATCACAATAGCGATGTCATCAAGAGACAATACAAGAATATCTCCGACCTTTTGTGTGAACTACTTGGCAGGGTGAATCTCTTTCCTTATGAGAAGCCCAAGTTCAAGGATGACAACGGAAACGTACTGCTGAATTCGCTATATCTTTTGCATCTGCTTTGGCATCATCATTTCAGAGATAGTCTATGGGATGGTGAAGTTGTTTGGTGGGTAATACAGTCTAAAATTTCATTTGGATGCTTAGAATCTTCCTTTTTCGGTTGCAGCAAAAAGGAAGAGATGTTGCATTATAAAAGTTGGAGAATGAACTATGTATCTTTACAAAAGCACATTTTCTTCCATCCATTCATCATAAACTGTCACATTGTAAATATCTTCAATAAAATGCCGTTCCAATACTATGTGCTTGCTTGGATCATCCCTCGCTTCGATGATAACGTAGCCACCCTTTAAGGCTTTCCATCGCGCACGGTGAATCCTACGAGTTAACATGTCTTCAAGTTCAACAGTTGAGAAACAACGTCTGGCAAATATGTCAACGTACACATGGCTATTTTTAATGTAAAGGCCAGGCTTATACTCTACATCTTGTTTGCCAGTAGGCTCGGTTAGGCCACATATATTCTTTTCTTTGGGATAAGTAATCTCTTCAATGAGCCCCCATTCAACTATCTTTCCTTGAAGATGATATATGGATTTTAGGAATTTGATATAGTTCATAGAATGTCCATGCTATTTATATAGTTCTTTCCAGTAAGTAATAATGTCAGTGGCAACCATCTTTCGGAAGAGCCAATGACACATACCCCCTGGTATTCGTTGCATATATTTATCGCTCAGATTCAATACATAAAGGGGGCGAATACGCCAGCTATAGTTGTAGCGGTTCTGCCAGTCGTACATACAATATTCCCACCATCCTGCATCCTTTCTCCACCATTCACCCGTCACATATCCATTCTGTAATCCCCATTTTGTGGCTCCAAGTGCATTAGGGTAGCCACATTGCTTATAGATGTGCCAAGGGGCTAATCCTAGGTCAAGAACTTTTCCGAGAGAGACTCTGCAAACAATCAAAGACCCTCGTGCGTAGTGCAATGCCGTACTGCGAGCAGGTGCAAAATAGATGCCATTACCGGCATAATTGCCACCACCAACATTCCAAACACCAGTCAGATTACACGAGTAGCCATTACGACCTGCATTGGTGATAGTGGTGCTGGCTTGCTCATTGGTGCCATGAAATAGCGTCAAGGCAGGAACGAACGTGTCTATAATTGTCCAGATAGCACTTTCGGCAATCGTAAGGCAACCATGCCAAACCACATACTTCAACACTCTCCAAGGTAACAAAAGGAACAAACGGATATAGTCATCTTCACCTTCTTTGTCATTACTTGGGAGAAACAACTCTATAACATAATTGTACATTTCAAAACTACAATGTACAACCATGTTAAAATACAGAGCATTAACGAATCGTAATGGGGTCAATATAATGTATAAGGGCACCTTTACCCACTCAAAAGTATTACGGAGTTTGGCATTCTTCAGGTCACGACCGTTGTTGCTTTTGTAAAACAAACGCCAGGGCTTTGAGAGGTATCGTTGTAGCCAATTGAGTATGTAGAATGGTATGCACAGCAGCCAATATGCCCTATACATCAACATGCTGATCAGACTTAACACATAAATGGCAATCTTGCGTATGATGATAAAACCTATAATCCACGAACCAATAGTAAACACCCACGACCATATTCCTTTCTTGTGAGATATGCTGCTGTCAGATGGTTTTGTCGTTTCCACTTCCACGTCTCTAACGTATCTAATGTATCGTGCAGACACATAACCTCTCTGTCCTTCATGTTGTATAGCAGCCCAGTTGTTGGAAGTCAAGTATTCCACTTGTATCTGCATGTCAGGGGGAAGCGTGCCAAGCCTCCTTGCCAGAACATTGTCCGAGGCTCGCACATTCAGGTGTGTCGTGGTCTCGTACCATGCTGGAAAGTTGCCTTCAGCTGCGAAACACGAAAGAGGGAGCAATGTGACGAAGATTAAACAAAACAGTTGTTTCATATTTACCGTATTCTTACATCTTTATGAATGTTCAAGCATGTCGTGGATTGCCGCCCCAATGACAATCACAAATGCTGATAAATCGAAAGCCAAACAATGAGCAGCTTTGTCAATCGAAATACTGAAGCTGAAATCGCACCAGGACTGGTGGAGAAAGTTGCATAGAGGCTCCAATGGATACGGCATGAGTGGTGTGTACTCTCTATCATATGCACCAATGATTACCAAACCAAATAGGATGTAGATAAATAGTATCATGGTTTTATTACTGATAACCTCAGACATATTGTGGATAGCAGACACTCCTGCGAAGATGGCTGCACAATACAACAGCCCCGTCCCTGAAACAAACACATAAACAGCAGAAATAAAAGAGCCGGTGTTTCCTGACGAAAACAGATTCCCCCAAATGTCAAAGACGCTCATAAAAGGAAGACTGGTGAACCAATTAAGTAGATCAGAGGTTATCATGAAGAGCCTGAATATAATGAGACCTATTACAGCTATAACTACTCCTAAAAGAGAATCTCTTGCTGCCTGACCAAAGTCGTCTTTGTTGCTAATATATGCCAGAATAACAATAAAATATAGAATCAGCCAAAGTTTATTCCAACTAAACCTGCTGACATTTGATGATTGTCCAGATTGTTTCTGGGCTCTGACAGGGCTTTCGTCCAATATGGAAATATATGATATATGCACATAACCGAATGTATTTCCACACTTTATTTTTGCAAAATTGTTGTGTGCTTTTGCTCCATCACACAATTGGACGACATCTCCGTTTTTCAGTTTTGCAATGACTGAAGATTGTATAGAAGCTGACGCATGTACATTCAAGTGAGATCTTACATTTATACCTTGGACCTTGGCGTAAGATTCATTCTCTGCCATTATGGGCATATTCAAGATTAACAAGAATAGAAGACCTAAGAATCGTCCTTTTGGCTTAAGAAACCATTGGGTTAATATACACACTATATACATCAAATCTTGCATCATAATCTTTCTCTATAAGGACTTTAGTAAGAATGCAACTATCAGCGCAATGGTAAAACTGGCAAGCGTCCCAAGCAGAACATACTCTGTTATTTTAATCTCTTTTGCTTTGTTCAAGTCACCAAAGCGAAAAACAGACTTTGCGGCAAGCAAAAATCCTACAGCCTCAATATTGCCTGTTATCACAAATGTCAAAATAAGAACCCTCTCAATATAACCGATCCATTCTCCTGCCCTTGGCATACCTTGTCCCTGCATATTGTTAGATGGTGTCCAATTCCTGATGAACTTGCTTATAAGCACAGATGTTGGCTTCGTAATGATAAGATAAGCGACGATTGTTGCCCATAGCTGCTTTGATGAAATCACATTTGCAAGCCATCCACACGCCGGGGTATTATCTGCATACATCCACCACCACAATAGTACGATGACAAGGATGTGAACCGATTGGTCGCAAAGAAAGGCAACAGTGCCTTTCCCATGCAGTCTGCTCTTTAAGACATCTATTATGAGGTGGCTGACAAAGATAACCAATGGAATAATCCAATTCTTCCAATCTGCCAGAAGGATATAGGCACTCAAAGCATGGATGAATGCATGTGCCAGTTGGGCGATGACTCCCTTTTTTCCAGATTCGTTTTTCGCCTTACAGAGTTTGTCACTTTGAAGAAAAAAGTCGGCCAAAAGATGAGCAGACAACAGGCGAAGTAGTAATGTTACATTCATGATTCCTGCATGTTATTATGGGCTGAAATGATTTCTGCCGTTCGTTCTATGTACTTTTTTATTAGAGACTCTTTGGCAACAGAAAGGACGTTTCTGACATTTTGTATGGAAGTTCCAGACATTTCGGCCACTTCTTTTTTCGCACTGTTCTGCCTTAACGACAGGTAAATCATTCCTGCTTGTTTGTTTGACCATCCAGTTATGATGTCATCAACAAAGGCTGTTGAAACTTCTAACTCTTCATTGACATCTTGCCAAGGAGTCTTAATGCTCAACCTGTGCTTTCCCATGTTGTCAAGCTGACGGCCAGAGTACATGAAAGCTTCCCCGTCAGAAGTTACTATGTTGTCGGAAATGAAATCTATGCTTCCGATGCCAATAGAGACCTTTGCATCCCATATCCCGGCATCCTTATTGGGAGTATGGTAGATAAGTCCTGCTCTTAGTAAAATCGCTATCTTTGCGGTCATCGCAGGGTCTTCAATGAGTAATTGGAAACTGTCTCCTCGATACAATTCCATCCTAAAAGGAGAAACACACTGAAGTTCTTCTTCCATAGCAGTCAGGCACGTCAGCAAATCTGCCCTAAATTCAGGTTTGATTTGCGACGAGCCTATAATGTCTCCAGTAATAACACCTTTAATTTCCATATCTATGTTGAATTTTCGGCACAAAGATACAAAAATATATCGAAACAGCAAGTGATTTTAGTTGTTTTTAAGAAAAAACACTGCTAAAAGTTGTCGAAAAGTTGCTTTTTACGCCTTTTGCAATCTTTATTTGGCATATTTACTTTCCATACGATAGACAACCTTTTATGATTGCTTATTTGCATATACATTTCTTTTGGTTGTCTTGAATTTATGGCATGGCAAACAAGGAGCAAGCTCGCGTCTGATTTTAGTTATTAATTTAATGGCTGTTAAATTACGCACTTATGAAATTCTATGACAGAGAGGAAGAACGGGAGCTTCTGAATCGCAACTGGCAACGTACTGAGTCGGGGAGTATGATAACTGTGATGATAGGCAGTTATTGGGACAGAAAGGGCGAAAATGAGATTGACATCATTGCCCTTAATGATATTGACCGTACCGCAATGGTAATGGAGGTGAAACGTAAGGCGACAAAATACAATGCCGGGGAATTGGAACGCAAGGCTTCTGTCATTGCCGGGGAATTGTCAAAATATAAGGTCTCTTTCGCCGGCCTGTCAATGGACGATATGTAAAAAGCCTCTCCCCAGCCCTCCCCTGAAGGGAAGGGAGCCCCCCCCCATTCGGACGAGCGTTTTTGCGCATTATAAATGCTTATATTCGGTGCGGTCGGATTGTATATCCGCCTGAGCGGGTACTGTTTTATTTAGTGAACCCTACTTACATATCCTTAATGTCATCTTGATATGGGGGATGCCGTCGAGCATGAAAGTTTCGGATGACTGTTTGAAACCGACGTTTTCGTAGAACCCTTTGGCATACTCCTGTGCTTCAATGTCTATGAGTGTGGCTCCGAAATGTTCGATGGCTGCATCGATGGCATGTAACATGACCTGTTTGCCATAGCCTTTGCCCCGTTCTGTCGTGATGACTCTGCCAATGGAAATATGCTGCATGTGAGTACCGGCAGGACACACACGAGCTAAAGCAACGACCTTGTCCGCTACTGTCAACCACAGGTGAATGGACTTTTGGTCATCGCCGTCCAGGTCCTGATAGACGCAGTTTTGCTCGACAACGAAGACCTCGCTACGCACTCTCAGTAGTTCGTACAGTTCATCCGTTGTCAGTTCTTGGAATGATTTCTTATGCAGTACAGGCTCTTGCATGAATTGTCCGCAGTGCCTCGAGACTCAGAGCATGTGGAGGGCCTGCTTGATGAGGGCCTGGACGGAGGCTGAGGGATCTTTGGAGAGAAGTTGGGCGACGGCTTTGGAAGCGTTGGCCTGCGGGTAGCCGAGGGCAACGAGGGCAGAGACAGCCTCGTCGGCATTCTCATTGGAAGCCAAGAGGGGAGATTCGGATGCAGAAGCGGCAGCGATGCCTGTGGAGCCTATTTTGTCGCGCAAATCGACGATGATGCGCTGGGCGGTCTTTCCGCCTATCCCTTTGACGTTCTTGAGCTGGCGGTCATTTCCGGAGGAGATAACTGCCACAAGTTCGTCGGGGGCAAGGGAGGAGAGGATGAGACGCGCGGTGTTGGGGCCCACACCCGAGACGGTGACGAGCAGCAGGAAACACTGCCGTTCCTGCTTGGAGATGAATCCGTAGAGGAGGTGGGCATCTTCGCGTATGCTCTCGGCTATCCAGAGTTTCTGCTCGGTGCCGACGCGCAGTTTGTCGTAGGTGAATACGGAGATGGCACAATCATACCCCACACCGCCGCATTCGATAACGGCGTGTGTGGGGTCTAATTCTGTGACAATACCTTTTAAGTAGTCTATCATTTCTCGATAATCTTGATGGTATTGCGTTGGGTGAGGCGGGGACCCTTCTCGTTCTCGATGAGAGTGTTTTCGAGGGTGACGCTCTTGACCTGATTGATTTCAGCGCCGAGACGGGAGTGGAAGTAGCAGTCTTTGAAGAAGATGTCGTAGAGGGGGAGTTCGGGGAGACCGTTCATCTTGATGGCCTTCTTGGCGTTCTGGCATGTGACGTTGGAGATGTAAATCTTGTGGAAGTCGGGAGTCTCGACCGAAGCCTGGGGGATGGGATCGTCGGCAGCGACGCTATAGAAGAGGTCGAAGATGACGGCTTCGCCCTCGATGCTGGTCATGTTGACGCGGTCGCACCAAATGTTCTCAACCACACCGCCGCGTCCGCGAGTCGATTTGAAGCGGAGGCCTACGTCGGTGCCGGTGAAGAGGCAGTTGCGCACAAGGATGTTGCGTGCACCGCCGCTCATTTCGGATCCGATGACGAAACCGCCGTGTCCGTGATATACGGTATTTCCGTCGATGATGACATTCTCGGTGGGAATGCCTCGGTCGCGTCCTTCCTTGTCGCGTCCGGACTTGATGCAGATGGCATCGTCGCCCACATCGAAGGAAGAGTTCACCACGAGGACGTTTTTGCAGCTCTCGATGTCGAGGCCGTCGCCGTTCTGGGCATACCAGGGGTTACGTACCTGAATGTTGTTGATGATGAGGTTCTCGCACATGTTGGGATGGATGTTCCAAGCGGGCGAGTTCTCGAACGAAGCGTCTTCGAGCAGGATGTTCTTGCAGCCCACGAAATTGACCATAACGGGACGCAGGTAGTCGTGGAGCACGTTCCAAGCCTCGTCGGTGCCGGAGATACGTGCGTTCTGGAAGTACATGGGGTCTTCGGAGATGTTGAGCACCTCCTTGGAGATGTACCAAATGCTGCCGTTCTCGTTGGTGACACCGCCGCTCTTGGTGAGGGACTGCCACTGGCGGTCGGTGAGTTTCATCTTCTTGACAGGACGCCAAGCCTGACCGTTGCCGTCGATGGAGCCGTTGCCTGTGATTGCGATATCGTGTTTGTTGAAAGCCGTGAGCGGCGATTTGCAACGACGGGAGGAGAGACCTTCGTAGTAGGACTCGACGAGGGGATACTGCGATCGGTCGTCGGTGAAGAAAAGGAGGGAGCCTGTCTCAAGGTGGAGCTCAACGTTGTTTTCGAACTCAATGGGGCCGGTGAGCCAGATGCCGGCGGGTACGATGAGCCGTCCACCGCCTTTCTCTTTGAGCGCTTGCATGGCCTTGGCAAAAGCCTCGGTGTTGAGGGTACGTCCGTCGTTCTTGCCTCCAAAGTCAGTGATTTTGACTTCATGAGAGGGGATGGAGGGACGCTTGATTTCGGCCATCTTGAAGGGAAGAGTCTTCTGGTCGAAATAACTGGAGAAATCGGTTTTGCCCTTGGCTTGAAGCGAGGCAGCCGGCACCACAGCAAGGAGGAGAGCCAGCATGATTTGTTTGGTCTTGTTCATAGTGTGTGGGGTATTTAGTTATTAACATTGATATATTTAAAAGGAGGGAGCGCTGACAACGTTTCCGTCGCGGTCCATATAAATGGCGATACCGCTGGGGAGTTCGGCTTTGAATCGGTCTTCCTCCCAAACGAGGGTGCGGTATTTGATGGGGACGATGATTTTGCCGGAGAGGTCGGCGATGCCCCAAAGCTCATTGCCTTCAATCTTTTTGGCGAGCAGGAAACGCTTGCTTTCGACGTTCCAACGGATGCGTTTGTATTCGGTGGTGAGCGGGATGATGAAATCGCCGTACTTGTCGATGATGCCTCGCTGGTAGGGAGAGCCGTATATGGTGACGATGGCAAACCCCGGGTCGGCATGCCACTCGGCATTGTCGTAGCGTGGAGGGATAATCCACCGCTCGTTGGCATCGACGAAGCCGTAGCGGTACTGCACGTCGGCACCGCCGTGGGAAGCGTGGTCGATGACTTTGCGTTCCTGGGTCTGACCTGCACCGAGAGCGAGGAGGACGAAAGTGAGGGTCAATAACAATTTTTTCATAACTGATGGATGGTTTTTCGGATTTGTACTGTCATATCGTCAAGCAGGAGTCCCGGCCACACATTTGTCAATCGGCTGAAATACAGGACATGAAATTGGGTCCTGCTTAAAAAATATGATGTTCGCAGCGCTGATGCGATTGGTTATTTCTTTTTTTTCTTCTTCTTTTTCTTTTTGGTCACCACCTGGGCGGCGGGGTCATACTGTGTCAACTTGCGGAGTTGGTCGGCGGGATGGAGATAGACCTGATAGATGTCGTCGCTGAACTTGCCGTCGGTGATGGTGAGGAGGTCGTGGATGATTTTGTTGTCATCCTCCTCGGCCAAAGGATTGTTGACCAGAAAGATGCGTTTCATCTGGTTGGCCGTGAGCTCGAAGAGCATGATGCGGCGGGCGGGGTCTTCGGTGGCCATCGCCTGTTGGACGAGCTGTTCTACGACCTTGCCGTAGGTTCGTATCATGATATTGTGCTGCGGCAGGGGCAGATGTTCGGGACGTGCCTTGATTTCCTCTCGGGAAAGGATGGGATAGGGATAGTCGATGTCGAGACGGTAGCCCGAAATGACGGCGAGATGGTCCCAAAGGGCCTGTTGACTGATTTCGGCCTCGGGATTGTTCTCTCGGAAGAGGTCGCCCATCGCCTTGACGATGGTGCCGGCATAGACCGTACGTTTGTGGCGGTCGGGAATGTTGCGGCAGAATTCGACCATACGCTGGATGCTTCGGCCGTATTGCGGGAGTTTGATTTGCGGAAGTCGGGTATTATAGTTTTCCATCCGAATAAATAATTGCTGATTGAGAAATAAAATGAATTATCCCTTGAGAATCTTGTCGAGATTGGGCTTGGTGGCCACAAAGTCCTTCAGATAGTAAGGAGTGAAATAGGCGGTATCGGCGAAATCTCCGTTGCGGAAAGCTTTGTAAGCCAACGCGAGCATTTCGCGGGCCATGGGGCGGATGCCGGGAATGTAGTGCATGCGGGGATGATTGAAAAGGTCGCGGCACTTGTCGGCTCCGTCACCGAAAAACCATATTTCGCGGTCGCGAAGCACCTCGTCATAGGAGTGTTCGTCGAGGACGCGGGCACCCACGGGCTCAACGGGGTGGAGCGCGCGGTCGTAGAGAGCCGTATAAACCTCCATGCGGCGGGCGTCAATCATGGGGCAGAAAAGCGCATCCTCCGGAAGGTCGTGGAGGAACATCACGGTCGATACCATTGTTTCGAGCGTGGAGACAGCGATGAGGGGTACCCCCAGCCCGAATGCCAGTCCCTTGGCCTCACTCACGCCGATGCGCAGTCCCGTATAGGAACCCGGACCGGCCGAAACAGCCACCGCATCGGGCATCATCGATTGCTCGCGAGCATACTGTATGGCATGCTCGACATAGATGCCCAACACGCTGGCATGATTGGGACCCTCGAGGGTCTCTTCGTGCCACTCGACGTTGAAGTCCTGACTCAAAGCCACCGAACAGGGACGGGTGGAAGTTTCTATCATTAAAATGTTCGCCATTTCTTACCAAATATAATGTGACTTGGGGCTAAAAAATCCCCAAACCATGAAAAATCGTTGCAAAATTACAAATTTTTTTTGAAAAAATGTCCGATTTCGCAAAAAAAGTTGTAAATTTGCCGAAAATTTAGCATCAATGATACAAAGTATGACCGGATTCGGCAAAGCAACGACCGAATTTGCAAACAAAAAGGTGACGGTTGAGATTAAAACGCTCAACTCGAAACAACTGGATGTTTCGGTGAAAATCGACCCGCAATATCGCGAGCTCGAGATGGATATCCGCCGCATGATAGCCGGCGCAATTGTGAGAGGCAAGACAGAGTTTACGCTCACAGTGGAAGCCAAAGCCAACGACATGCGTGCCATGCTCAATATGGAGGTCGTGAAAGCTTATTTGGAACAGGTGAAGGAAATCTATCCCAATCCCCGGCTTTCGGAACAGATTGTGGCCAGTGTGCTGAGGATGCCCAATGCCGTGCGTCAAGACTCCACGACCGCCGACGAGGAAGAACTGGAGGCCGTGAAAGCAACTGTGGCCGAAGCTCTCGGAAATCTCGTCTCCTTCCGCAAACAGGAGGGAGAGATGCTCGAGCGGGTCTTCACCCAAAAAATCAACAATATCGCCGACCTGCTGGCTTCGATAGAACCCTACGAAAAGGAACGTGTCGGGAAGGTGAAGGAGGACTTGCTCTCCAAACTGGAGGGTCTGTCGGTGCAGTATGACAAAAACCGCTTCGAACAGGAGCTCATCTATTACATCGAGAAACTGGACATCAACGAAGAGAAGCACCGCCTGGCCAACCACTTGAAATACTTCCGCGAAACCCTCGAGGCCAACGACCCCAACGGGGCAGGCAAGAAACTGGGATTCATCGCTCAGGAGATGGGGCGCGAAATCAACACGACCGGCTCGAAGTCGAACCATGCCGAGATGCAGCGCATCGTGGTGAGGATGAAAGACGAACTCGAACAAATCAAAGAACAAGTGCTCAACGTATTATGAACAAGCTTATCATTTTCTCGGCACCCTCGGGCAGCGGCAAATCGACCATCATCAACTACCTGATGGAACAGGGGCTGGATTTGGCCTTCAGTGTGTCGTGCACCTCGCGGGCTCCCCGCGGACAGGAACAAAACGGAGTGGAGTACTATTTCCTCACGCCCGAAGAATTCCGCCGTCGCATCGCCAACGACGAGTTTCTGGAGTATGAAGAAGTCTATACGGACAAGTTCTACGGTACGTTGAAGAGCGAAGTGGAACGTCTCTCCCGGGCGGGTCACATCGTGGTGTTCGATGTGGACGTGAACGGAGGTATGGACATCAAGCGATACTATGGAGAGAGGGCGC
Source organism: uncultured Bacteroidales bacterium (assembly GCA_937899265.1). Classification (GTDB taxonomy): domain Bacteria; phylum Bacteroidota; class Bacteroidia; order Bacteroidales; family UBA3663; genus Liminaster. The sequence goes on along the minus strand of CALBPV010000053.1, from coordinate 14,765 downwards.
TGAGCATCTTCATCCAGCCCCCGAGCATCGAAGAGTTGCGCCGTCGCCTGAAGAATCGAGGCACGGATGCCCCCGAGGTCATCGGGAAACGCATCGAGAGAGCTGCCTACGAACTGTCGCAGGCTGAGCATTTCGACCGCATCATTGTGAACGACGACCTCGACACCGCCAAAGCAGAGGCCCTGAAGGTAGTCACCGATTTCCTCAACGAATGAAGACGGGCATCTACAGCGGTTCGTTCAACCCCGTCCACTGCGGACATATAGCATTGGCCGAATGGCTCGTGAGGGAAGGTATGGTCGATGAAATGTGGCTCATACGTTCGCCCCGGAATCCCCTGAAGGCAGGACAGCCCCTGCTGGACGACAGCGAAAGACTCAAAATGCTGGAGCTGGCTGTGGCGGGGAGGGAAGGGCTGAAAGTCTCGGCCATAGAGGACGGACTGCCCTTGCCCAACTATACAATCACTACCCTGCGACTGCTGCGCGAACGCCATCCCGACAGGGAGTTTTATCTTGTGATAGGAGGCGACAACTGGGCGGTGTTTGACAAGTGGAGGGAGTGGGAGACCCTGCTCCGCGATTTCCGCTTGATAGTCTATCCCCGACCGGGTGTGGCCTTGGAGCCCGACCCAAAAGCTTTCCCGACTGTACAGGTGGCCGGGGGTGCGCCGATGTGGGATATCTCTTCGACCGAAATCCGCCATCGGGTCGTGACGGGCAAAAGTATCTTCGGATGGGTGCCCGACAAGGTGGCAGACTACATTCGAAAGAAAGGATTGTACAAATGAAAAAGAAAATTATATATGACACCAAAGTGCTCGAATTCGTGACATCGACGGCGGAGTTTTGCCGACTGCTCGAAAATGCGGGCAAAGAAGGCTCCCGCGACGAATTCGTGAAGAAACTGTCGAAGCTTTTGCCGCTGATTTATGTGCAGGCCGTCCTGCTGCCCGAGACAGAGGCGCAGGGCATTGTCAACCTGCCCGACTATGTGCAGGAAGACGACTATCGATATGTGCAGAACAACGTTTGGCAACTGCTCAAGGCCGATGACGAATATCTCGAAATGAGCCACGACGAACAGATGCACTGGAGCAACGAACCCGAGATGAAGACCGTCAGCGAACAACTGGCCGACATCTATCAGGACCTCCGCAACTTTGTGGCCGTCTATGCACAGGGCAACGAGCCGTCAATGGAAGAAGCACTGAGCACAGTCAAGGACAATTTCTTGGTGTTTTGGGGCGAGAAAGCCGTCTCGGTGATGCGTCCCGTTCATGACCTCGCCTGGGTGCATCCCTTCGAGGAAAACGATACAGATTACAATACAGACAACAATGATTGACGGTAAAATAACGGCTGAAGAGTTCAATGCAGCCCCTCTGCTCGAATGCACCTGCCACATCGAGGTAATTACCCTCGAAACCCAGGCCGAAGCGGCTGTGGAGGCCATCAGGCAGAGTGGAAGCCCCGTGGGGTTCGACACCGAGACACGCCCATCGTTTGTGAAGGGCAAGACCTACGATGTGTCCCTTGTGCAGCTCTCTGCCGGCAATGCGGCATTCCTGTTCCGGCTGAAAAAACTGGGAGGCTTCAGCAAAGCTCTCAAAGGCCTGCTGGAGGATGAAACGGTGCTGAAAATCGGTCTTTCGACCAAGGACGATTTCCGGAGCCTGCGCAAACTCGACGAACATTTCGAACCCCGTAACTTCGTGGAACTGCAGCAGACGGTGTCTGCCTACGGCATCAACGAGCTTTCGCTGTCGAAGATTTATGCCTGCCTTTTCGGCAAGAAACTGTCGAAGCGTCAGCGTCTCTCCAACTGGGAGGCCGCAGAACTCTCGCCCAAACAGCAGGCCTATGCTGCCCTCGATGCGATAGCCTGTGTGGATATTTACGAAAAACTGATGACAATGACCCCTTATGAAGAAACGTAAGAAATCTTTTTATTTGCCGCTTGCCGTTCTGATTTATGCGGTAGTGATGGGCTATGTGATGATAAAGCGCAACGGTGTGACCCGTGAGTTTTGGATTATGACCGTTGTGGAGGTCGTTTTCGCCGGCCTGCTCTATGTCGTGCTGCGTTGGCAGGAGAAGCGTCGCGACCGCTACGAATAAAGGCTGCGGAACTTGCAGCTACACCTTATTATATATATAAACAGGGGAGACATCCAAATCGGATGCCTCCCCGTTTTGCATATCCGCATGCAGAGCATCAGTTGTTCTCGGCAGAAGGAATGTCAGAGGGAATGTTGTCTGTCGATTCGGGCATTACGGGAGCTGCTGACTGCTGCTCCTGGATAGCCGAACCGGAGGTTGTAGCGGAGGTGCCGTTGGAGAGGATGAGCGTGCTGGCGATGCAAAGCACAGCGATGGCAATCATCATGCCCCAAGTGGCCTTCTCAAGGAAGTCGGCTGTACGGGGAGCGCCCATGATTTGGTTGTTCGACTGGAAACCTGCGGCCAAACCGCCGCCCTTGCTCTTCTGCATCAGGATGATAGCCACGAGCAGAATGCTGATAATAACGATGATAACTGTTAAAATGACCATTGTTTGTAAATAAATGAATTAATTATTGATTTTATGAATTTTTATTCTTTCTGATACTTTTGAATCAACTCGATGAACCGGATTTGGTCGGCATAGTAGGTGACCTGACCGGAGTATTTCGCATCGAGCTGTCGCAGGATGGAGAGTGCCTGTTCGTACTTGTGCTGCCGGATGTAAATCTTGGCGAGACTTTCGGTGAGGAAAGCTTTCTCGTGGATTTTTTCGGTTTCTTCTTCCTGCACCGGAGTTGCTGTGGCTTCGGGAGCCTTGGGTACAAAGAGCGTGCCTGTCTCTTCGGCTTGGAGGAAAGAGTCGATGAGGGCATCCTGTTCGTCAAGGGCAGCCTGTTCGCTCTCCGAGGGGAGCCTGTCCTCGTCATCGATGGCAGCGGCCCTGATGCCGGTCAGGGAGGAGAGATCGTAGGAGGCCGTTCCTTCGTCGGTGCCGATGTGTATCTGCGACAGATATTTATCGACCAAAGCAAACGAGTCTTCCTGCGTATCGCGGTCGGCGGCCTTCTGTTCGAGCTGTTTCATGAGCTCAATCCAGTCGTACTCTCCGTTGTTGACCAGGGAGAACATCTTCATCCGGCTGGGCATCCACACGGCCGCTTTCTTGAGTTCGTCGGGCAATCTGGTGGAGTGGACATTGCCCAACGCCACGAGGTAGAGCAACCTCCATGCGGGACACCAAGGCTGGCTCTCGATGAGCGAAGGAATCTTGGCTACGGCTTCGGCGCCCATGCTTTCGGGGTGTTTGATCCACTGCGAAGTTTCCATCACCAATTGGCCACTGTAGCGTTGAAGATACTTTCCACCAGTTCGTCAATCATTTCTTCGCAAAGTGCATCCTGCACATCGGTGAGGAGCATCGTGGCATCGAAGTCTCGATAGGCCGAGAACTCCTTTTCGAAGTCCTGGGTGGAATTGGGTTTGCAGACGAATTTCACCTTAACGCGGATGGTGAGACGTGTCACACTGGCGTAGGCGTCGCTCTTGACGGCCTGGGGTGAAAGACTGTAACCTGTGATGGCTCCGCTCAGCTGGAGGTCGCCGTCTTGGGTTACTTGCCGCAGTTTCGTCTGGTCGGCGTATTTGGCCTGCAGCGCATCGTTGAAGTTGGCCGCAAGGGGCGCATAGACCAAAGAAGCCTTGATGGGGAAGGTCTCGAACGAGATGGTCTTCGTCGTTGTATAGTCGATGGAGGCACCGTTGAGCTTGTAGGTGATTTTGCACGATGTCGGCAAGACCACACCCGCGAGGAGGCAGGACAGAAGAAGGAGAATTCGTTTCATAGATTGTATTCCTGTATCTTGCGGTGGATGGTTCGTTCGGAAATGCCGAGGTCGATGGCGGCCTGACGTTTGTTGCCGTGATTGTGTTCGAGCGCCCGGCGAATGGCTTCTTTCTCCATTTCGGCCAGCGGACGGACGGAGGGCGAAGAAGGCTCCGTGCGGTAATCGGTATATGGCGAGGAAATCTCTTCCACTTCCACGTCCTCGACATCGTCCTCCTTACGGGGAATTGTGACGGCGGGCACGTAATCGGGTTTGACTCCGCCGGTTTCGTCGGGAAGGGCTCGCTGGACAGGGGAGCGGTGGGTCGCAGAGGCCGGGGTGCTGAGCCCCAATTTCTTGCGAACCTCCTCAAGTTCGTTGCTGAGGCGGAAAATCATCTGATACAGCATCTGTTTCTCGCCAGTGCGGAACGTTTGGCTTTCGTCATTGGTCTCGTCGGAGAGAATCACGTGCTCGTCGAACACGGGCAGATGTTTCATCAGGGTTTCCACATCAATCTCACGTTTCTCCTCGACAATGGAAATCTCCTCCACCACATGTTTCATCTGTCGCACATTGCCGGGCCAATGGTAGGCCAAGAGTTTGCGGCGTGCATCATCGGTGAGCAGTATGGGCGGCATCTGATATCGTGTCGCCACCTCGTTGGCAAACATCCGGAACATGGAGAAGATGTCCTCCGGCCGTTCGCGGAGCGAGGGCACATGTATCGTGATGGTGGCCAGGCGGTAGTAGAGATCCTCGCGGAAAGTACCCTTGCGGATGGCTTTTTGGAGATCGACGTTGGTGGCTGCCACAATGCGGACATCCGTTTTGCGCACTTCGCTCGACCCCATGCGGTAGTATTCTCCGCTCTCCAGGATGCGGAGCAGGCGGGCCTGGGTGGCCAGGGGAAGCTCGCCCACCTCGTCGAGGAAAATAGTCCCTCCGTCGGCCTCTTCGAAGTAACCCTTGCGATCGTTCACGGCACCTGTATAGGCACCTTTGACGTGGCCGAAGAGTTCGCTGTCGATGGTGCCTTCGGGCAGACCGCCGCAGTTGACGGCGATGCATTTGCCCGAACGGCGACGCGAGTATTGGTGGAGTATCTTGTGATAGACCTCCTTGCCGACACCGTTTTCACCGGAGACGAGAACGCTCACGTCGTAGGGCGCGGCCTGTAAAGCCGTGTTGATGGCTTCGAGCAGAAGCGGGCTCCTGCCGAAGATGCCGAACTGGCGTTCCACCTTGAGAATCTCTTCTTTGTTGTCCATATCAAGTTGCAAAGATAGCACTTTTTTGCCAAATGACAAAATATTTGACCCGAAAAAGCGCTAAAAAAGCATTTTTCATGCTCCAATGCTTGCTAATGTTAACAAAAAGCGTTATATTTGCAGCCAAAATGTGCATAAATTCTTTATGAACATGGTGACTTCCGTTGAAATTTAATTTCAGTAAAATAATGAAAATTCAAAACATTCTCTTGGCTCTTGCCATGACATGGGTGCTCGCAAGTTGCAGCAACCCAATCCAGAATCATGTGGATCAAATCAACGCAAAATGTCCCATCGAATTCGGCGATGCCGGCAAATTCGTCAGCGCCACGCTCGAGGGCGACAACAATGTGGTGCTCACCATCGAGGTTCAGCCCTCGGTGGTACAGACCATTCAGGCGAACACTCCCAACGCCCACGAAGTGGTGGTACAGGCGGTCACAAGCCAGGCCCCCGTCTTCAAAGACCTGTTCAACGCGCTCATCAAACGCAACGGCACGTTCTCGTTCCGTTTCACGGATGCTCTGAGGAAGTATGAGTACACCCAGGTGTTCAAGTCCGACGAGTTGGAGTCCATCCTGAAGACTTCCGCCGAGCCGCAGACGCCCGAGAAGTCTCTTGCACAGGTGCTTTTCTCCACAAACAAAGAATTGCCTCTCGTGACGAATGTGCTGACGATGGATTCGCTGGTCGATGACGGTGACTATGTGCGTTACTATGCTACGGTCGATACGCTTTTCGACTCGATGTTCAAGAATCAGGCCGCCCTCCACGACAATCTGCTCCATGAGATGACATCGGGTAAGGAGACCTTACCTTTCATCAATGCCGTTGTGGAGTGTCAGAAGGGCATTGCCTATCTCTATATGGATCGCAAGACCGGCCGCAAGATTGACGTGCTCCTGACGCTCGAAGAACTCGACAAAGCACTCGGCAACTGATTCGCCGTCCTGCAGGTCTCACATCCACCGAACGCCCCACGCCATGGATATTGTCCGTCAACAGATATTGCCGGGAGCCGGCAGCAAGCGCCGTTATTCGCGTCTGACCGACAGCGAAGGACGCACCTATATCCGTCTCGACGGCATCAACCGGGCTGAAAATCACGCCTTTCTGGTACTCAACCGCCACATGGAGGCGGCCGGAATCAGGGTTCCCCATGTGATGGAAGTCTCCGGCGATGAGATGTCTTATATCCAGGAGGATCTCGGCTCCCGGTCGCTCTACGACTGCATCGCACGATGCCAGAAGGAAGGTGTCTGGGACGAAGAGACCCGTAGGCTGGCGAAAGAGGTGATGGGCGACTTGCCGCGTATTCAGTTCCTCACAGCCCGCGACCTGGATTTCTCGGTGTGTTATCCTGTGCCGGAATTCACACGACAGAGCGTTCTGTGGGATCTTTACTACTTCAAATACTGTTTTCTCAAAGTCGCCCATCTCGACATTGACGAGCCTGCATTGGAGGCTGAATTTCAGCACTTTGCCGACCAATTGCTCCTGTCCGACACCACACAGACATTCCTCTATCGCGATTTCCAGTCGCGCAATGTCATGGTGAAGGACGGACATCCCTGGTATATCGACTTTCAGGGCGGACGCCGAGGCCCCGTCTATTACGATGTGGCTTCCTTTGTATGGCAGTCGCGGGCGGCCTATCCCGAGGATTTCAAACGCGAACTCGTCGAGACCTACAAAATGTCCTTGCAGACCTTCATGCCCCTGCCGGAGGATTTTGACAGGCAGTTGCGCCGGTTTGTTTTCTTTCGGATGTTGCAAGTCTTGGGAGCCTACGGATTCCTGGGCTTGGTGGAACACAAAGCCATGTTCTTGACATCGATACCTGCGACGCTCGAAACGGTCTCCATCCTGCTCAAGATGGGCGAATTCAATTCTTTTCCCACGCTCTCCCGGCTTCTTGCCGAGGCCGCGGCAATGGACAAATTCCGGCGGCAACCCGAGAAGGGGGAGAAGCTTACGGTCAAGGTGCAGAGTTTCTCGTTCAAGAAGGGGATTCCCGAGGATTACTCGGGCAACGGAGGCGGTTTCGTGTTCGATTGCCGTGCGCCCCACAATCCGGGACGCTATCCCGAATACCGTCACCTGACAGGCAAAGACCGTCCCGTGATTGACTTCCTCGAACAGCAGGGCGAGATTCAGCCGTTCATGGAGCATGTTTACGGCCTGGTGGAGCCTGCCGTAGAAACCTATTCCCGGCGGGGATTCACATCGCTGATGGTCAGCTTCGGCTGCACGGGCGGTCAACACCGTTCGGTCTATTGTGCACAGCATCTGGCCGACCGTTTGCGTGAGAAATATCCTGACATCATCGTAGAATTACATCATCGTGAGCAAGAATAAATTAGCCAAGTTCGCCGATATGGCGAGTTATCCCAATGTCTATCAGGCCACTTTCGAAGAAGTCCATCCGCAGGGATTCCGTCTTCGAGGCAAATGGCATGAGGAGGTTTTCCACAATCCACATCCCATCGTTCTCGAATTGGGGTGCGGTCACGGCGAATATACCGTAGGCCTCGCGCGAGCCCACAGCGACCGCAACTATATCGGTGTCGATATCAAGGGTGCCCGCATGTGGAAGGGAGCGACGCAGGCTGTCCGTGAAGGACTCCGGAACGTGGCCTTCCTGCGCACCCACATCGAACTCATCACCTACTTCTTTGCGCCCGGCGAGGTGTCGGAGATATGGCTCACTTTCCCCGATCCCCAGATGCGCAAAGCCTACAAACGTCTCACAGCTCCCGTCTTCCTGCGACGCTACAGCGAGATGCTGCCGCCCGAGGGAGGATTGCTCCACCTCAAATGTGATTCGAATTTCATGTTCACCTACACCGAAGCTGTGGCAGAAGTCAATCATCTGGAAACGCTTGTCTCGACACGCAATCTGTATGCCGAAAAGGATTCCGCCCTCTTCCCGCCGGAACTGACGGCCATCCAGACGGCCTACGAGCAACAATGGTTGGCCCGTGGCATCGACATCAAATATCTCAGACTCAAAATTGTGCCTCGCGAAGAATGGCTCGATTCGGACATCGAAATTCCCCTCGATTCCTATCGCAGTTACGGGCGGGACCAAAATTCTTCTTTACAAACTCACAAATAATTGTCATGACCAAAGAACAGGTTCTTGAAGCCCTCGCCGAGGTGCGCTATCCCGGTACAGGCAAGAATATAGTGGAAAGCGGCATGGTGTCCGATGACATCGTCATTTCGGACCGGGACCACAGCGTCTCGCTTTCTCTCCTTTTCGAAAAATCCACCGACCCCTTCATCAAAAGCGTGGCCCGTGCAGCAGAGGCCGCCATCGAGATGACGGCCCAAAAGAACGGCGAGACCGTCCACGTGCGCGGAAATGTCACGGTCCATTCCAAACAGGCTGCACGCCCCGAACCCGAAAAACTGTTGCCCGGCGTGAAAAACATCATCGCTGTGGCTTCCGGCAAGGGCGGCGTGGGCAAAAGCACGGTCGCCACCAATCTCGCCGTCGGACTGGCTGCCTTGGGTTATAAAGTGGGATTTCTCGATGCCGACATCTTCGGTCCTTCGGCTCCCAAAATGTTCCATCTCGAATCGGCAGAGGTCTATATGCGTCATGACGAGGAACAAAACCGCGACCTCATCATTCCGGCCCACAATTACGGAGTCTCCGTGCTCTCGCTCGGCTTCTTTGTGGAGCCAGGCAATGCCACCGTATGGCGCGGTTCCATGGCCGGTTCGGCGCTCAAACAACTCATCGGCGATGCCGACTGGGGCGACCTCGACTACTTCATCATCGACACACCTCCCGGAACGTCCGACATCCATCTGACCCTCGTGCAGACCATCGCCATTACGGGTGCCGTCATTGTGTCCACACCCCAGCAGGTGGCTTTGGCCGATGCCCGCAAAGGTATCGACATGTTCCAAAACGAGAAAATCAACGTCCCCGTTTTGGGATTGGTCGAGAATATGGCTTGGTTCACACCGTCCGAACTTCCCGACAATCGCTATTATCTTTTCGGAAAGGAAGGTGTGGCCAATCTGGCCAAAGAACTCAATATCCCGCTGCTTGCCCAGATTCCGGTGGTGCAGAGCATTTGCGAGTCGGGCGACAATGGCATCCCCGCAGTCCTCAACTACGACTCGGCTGTGGGGCAGAGCTATCTCTCACTGGCACAGAGCGTCGTCACACAATGCAATCGCCGCAACAACGAAAGGCCTGCCACCCAACGCGTCGAAATGAAGGCATAAGCCGAAGGCAGCCGCTCTCACAAAGGTCCTATGCATAAGAAACTGTACGTCTTGCTTGCCGTGATGTTTTGCGGCATCGGAAACGCGGGGACAAATTCCTCTGCGCAGAATCGTCTCGACTGGGGTGACCAGGGCAACGGGACGTACAAAAATCCTGTGCTCAATGCCGACTACAGCGACCCGGATGTGATTCGCGTAGGCTCCCGATATTATATGGTGGCTTCGGATTTCCATTTTCTCGGCATGCAGGTGCTGGAGTCGGAAGATTTGGTGAATTGGCACATCATCAGTCAGATTTATCGTCGTTTCGACCTGCCCGGATGGGACGGAAACAACCGCTATGCGGGTGGGTCCTGGGCTCCGTCCATCCGTTACCGTGAGGGTCGTTTTTATGTCTATTTCTGTACTCCCCACGAGGGCCTCTTCATGTCATCGGCTGAAAATCCCTGCGGCCCCTGGACCCCTTTGCATTGTCTGAAAGCCGTCCCGAAGTGGGAAGATCCCTGTCCGCTGTGGGATGATGACGGCCAGGCTTACTTGGGACGCAGCCGGCACGGTGCCGGCCCCATCATCGTCCACAAAATGTCGGCCGACGGAAAGACGTTGCTCGACGACGGCGTGACGGTCTATACCGGCCCCGTGGCCGAAGGTACCAAGTGGTTGAAACGGAACGGGTGGTACTACCTTGTCATTCCGGAAGGCGGTGTCGGAACAGGCTGGCAAACGGTCCTTCGTTCCAAAAATGTTTACGGACCCTACGAGAAACGCGTGGTCTTGGAACAAGGCTCTACCGCAGTGAACGGTCCTCATCAGGGTGCTCTTGTCGATACCCCCGAAGGCGAATGGTGGTTCTTCCATTTCCAATCCACTCCCGTGCTGGGGCGTGTGGTGCATCTGCAACCCGCCCGTTGGCAGGACGATTGGCCGCTGACGGGGGTCGATATCGACGGCAACGGCATCGGAGAACCCGTAGCCGTCTGGACCAAACCCCAAGGCGAAAGCCGCAAGGAATGCTCGTTGCCGCAAACGTCCGACGATTTCAACGGACCGCAACTCGGGTTACAGTGGCAGTGGTGTCACAACCCCGACAGCAGCCGTTGGAGCCTCACGGAACACAAAGGACGGCTCACTCTCATGGCTTCCCCGTCACCCGACCTTAAAAATGCCCGCAACATGCTGACGCAGAAAGTGATGGGCTATGAGGGAGAAGCTACGACGCAGATGGACTGCCGCGATCTCGGCAAGGAGGCCTTCGCCGGAATGCTCTGCATTGGTCGGGAGTTCCATGCCGTAGGTGTGAGCGGAGAGGGTATTTGTGTGGAGACCAATGGCCAACGTGAAATTGTCAGTTCCAAACGTCCCTCCGCGATTTGGCTCCGCATCGCATTGGATGCCGCCCGCAACCGGCAGCAGTTTTACTACAGTCTCGACGGGAAACATTATCGTCCAGCCGGTGAACCCTTCGAAATGCAAGCCGGCTACTGGAAAGGCTATCGCATCGGCCTTTTCTGTTATGGCGAGAACGGGCAGGCCCGATTCGACCGTTTCGATTACGAAATCAAACGGTAATTTTTCTTCCCTTCCATAACATTGTATTGATTCAAATTATTTTGAAGAATAAGGCAAATACAGAAATCTTATCACCCGCTATTTCTACAAGTACCGGAAACCCACCGACAGCAGCATCCTGCGAAAGCAGTTCGAGGAACAGGAGCAGTCTATCGCAGGGCATGTGGCAAAAATATTTGATTGAACAACTATGAGTCAGAATAATCAGAATGATCAGAGTACTCAGAATAATCAGAGTACTCAGAGTACTCAGAATACTCAGAATAATCAGAGTACTCAGAATAATCAGAGTACTCAGAGTACTCAGAATAATCAGAGTACTCAGAATACTCAGAATACTCCGAATACTCAGAGTACTCAGAATAATCAGAGTACTCAGAGTACTCCGAATACTCCGAATACTCAGAATACTCCGAATACTCAGAGTACTCAGAATACTCAGAATACTCAGAATACTCAGAATACTCCGAATACTCAGTCCCCTCCCACCACTTTCCTTTCCCGGCATGGGCATTACCGCCACCTGCGGGTCTATCAGGTGACAGAGATTATCTACGACATTACCTTCTACTTCACCCAACACTACCTCAGTCGCGGAGATCGCACCGTAGATCAGATGGTGCAGGCTGCGCGTAGCGGGAAACAGAATATAGCAGAGGGCAATCAGGCTGCAGCGACATCGAGCGAGACGGAAATCAAGCTGACCAATGTGGCAAAAGCCAGTCTCGAAGAACTGCTCGACGACTATGAGGACTATCTACGGGTGCGCAACCTCCAACAATGGGACAGCCGGCACCCGCGTTTTGAGAAGATGCGCGCATACGCCCGCAGTACAGGCTTCACTGACGACTATGCCTTGAAGATACAGCAAATGAGCGACGAAGAGATTGCCAACCTGTGCATCACGCTGATTCATCAGGCCATATCCATGCTTCACAACCTCTTGGCAACCATGCAGAAACGCTTCGTCACCGAAGGGGGCATCAAAGAGCGTATGTACCAGACACGCACCGGCTACCGCCAACAGCAAGACAGCCGCCTGACTGACCTGGAACGTGCTGTTTCCGCTTTGCAGCAGCAACTGGCTCAGGCACAAGCCGAGGCTGCACAATGGAAAGCCAAGTACGAAGACTTGAAACAACGTGCCCTTGCTTTCTACCAGCAGCAGATGCAGGACATGGACCGACAGAAAAATCAACACGAAGAGAATTGACTATGCCACGGGAAATCAATACAGCGGCGTGTAATCCTTTATTTGATATTCTCAAGGATGAATTTCTCGGCTACGGGGAGGAAAAGCGCGTGGCCCTGACGGTTGAGGTGGGCATTGTCGCCGGGAGACTGGAAATATTTCTTGCGGAAATCCGGATTCCAGACCTGTACCGTAGTGTCGGCTGAAGCGGCATTGAAGAAGGGCACCCCGAGTTTCTTGCAGACTTTGGCTTCGAGTTCCACGACTTTCTCGCGGGGCGACCCCTTGTAGGCGGCCAAAGAGGACGCGTTGTCGGTGGCTCCTTCCTGAACGCTGCGCCAAGGCGAGAACATGAGTATCTGTGCTTGGGGATAACGCTCGCGCATGCCTTGAATCATGCCGGTGAGCTGCTTTGTGAATTCCTTGCTTCCGATGGAGTCGATACGGCCTCGCGACGAATCGTTGTGGCCGGCCACAATGACTATATAGTCTGTGCCTTCGTCTATCTGGGTATAACGCTTGTAGATGGCTTCGCCGGGTTTTCCGGGACGGTCCATTGCAATGCATGTGCCGTTCTGTCCGAGACATTGGTAATTCATACCGTACTTTTGGGCGAATCGGTACATCCAGGTGTATTCGCGGGGATCGTGGTGATTATAGACATAGCTGTCGCCGATGAAAGCAATCTTTTTGCCGGTGAGGCGGGCGTCGTTGCGTGCCGAGCCGAGAGTGTTGAGCCAGTCGGAGAGACCGCGTTCCACGGAATGATGGTAGGCAAAGTTCTCGCGTGCTCCCCACCCGTGACCGCCTTTGGGGAAGGCGAGGAGAGAGGCCGGCACTTCGTTGCGCACGAGGGCTTCATAGTAGGGGAGGCCGTTGGTGAGCGGAGGAACGGCACCGTCGTCGGACGAGAGAAGCACGATGGCCGGCGAGGTTCGGCGCGTCACTTTGTTCATGTTGCTCCACTCGGCTGCCAGGTTGCTGTCGGTGCGACCGTCACCGAGAAATCCTATCACAGAACCTTGGTGTGTGTCCTTCTCGACCATCGAGATGACGGGATAGAAAAGAATCTGGAAATTGGGAGTCGATTCAAAAGGGGAGTGGGTGGCAACAGAAGCGGCCAGATGTCCGCCGGCAGAAGAACCCATGATGCCCACATCGGCAGGATTGATGCCCCAGGCTGCTGCGCTGTCGCGCACCGTCCGGATGGCTTTCTGGGCATCGCCCAGCGGAATGTTGCGGTCGCCTTTGGGCATGCGATAGGTCACTACAAAATAGGCGATGCCGCGGTCGTTGAAGAAGTTTTTCCAGTCGTAACCTTCGTGGTTGATGGCCAGATGGCTGTAGCCGCCGCCGGGAAGGGCTACGACAGCACGGCCGTAACTGCGGGTGGGAAGAAATCCTTCCATTTTGGCTTTGCCGTCATCGCTGAGGTTCACACTCACCCGGCGCTGGGCATTTGCAGCACCCAGCGTACATATTGCCAACAGGGCAATCCATAGAGTTCTTTTCATTGTGCAGGGATATTTAAAAGGATTGTTTTTGGAATTCTGAAATTTACACAGCAGCGGGGTGTTCTCTTTCTGTTTCGTGAGCGGAACAACCCTGAAAAGTTTGTGCAAAGATAGACTTTTTGTGAGACAAAAGCAAATTTTCGGACAAATATTTTGAGATTTGCGGATTTTTTCTTATCTTTGTGCCCGATAAATCTATCTTGAAATGAGAAAATCTGTGTTAAGTTACATGTTCCGAATGAGTGTCTGTGTCCTGTTTGCCGCCGCTTTTTGTGCCTGCGGACCGAGCGATGCCGACCGGGCTGCGGGACTCCTCTCCGAGGCCCGAAGTGCATATGCCCAAGGGCATATAAACGAAGCGTTGACCCTGCTCGACTCCATCAAGACGGCGTGGCCGCGCGAAGTGGAGGTGAGGCGGCAGGGGATGGCCTTTGAAGACAGTGTACGCCTGGCCGTCAATCGGAGGATTGTGGAAACCACTGACAGCCTGATAGCCGAGGCCAGCGCAAAGATTGATTCGGTGGCTTCTGTCCGATTCATCTACGAGAAGACCGAATATGACGAGTTGGGGCGTTTTGTTCCGAAGGGAACGCAGGTGACGGACAATGACCGGAAGAGTTATATCCGGGCGGAAGTGAACGAATACGGACATACCCGGCTGATATCCACCTATGCCGGTACCGCCGAATTGGGGCATGCTGCCCTGAGGTTGTCGCTGTCCTCCGGCGAGAGTGTCACGACGGCGGAGATTCCCTACAACGACGGGGCCAACTATCGCTACAGGGTGAACGAAATGTACTACGAAGCCGTGACCTACACCGACGAGAAGGACGGAGGCGCCTTGGCCTTTGCGGCCCTTCATGTAGGGGAGACGGTCAAAGCCGTGCTGTTGGGTGGCAAGAAGGAGATGGCGGTGGCCGTCTCGTCACGCGACCTGCAAGGACTGGCGGCCACCTTTGAGTTGAGCGTGTTGCTCCGTGACCGTCTGCGGCTCACCCAAGAGCGCAAGACCTCCCAGCTCATGATTGAGAAATTGCAGCAGAAAATCCAGACTCGGAAACCGTAATATTTTGTAATTTTGTAATTTTATAGGCGCACCCGGATTTTTCCGTGGCAGCCCCCATAAAGACCATGCATGACAGCAT
>CALBPV010000052.1 GCA_937899265.1 uncultured Bacteroidales bacterium | reverse complement strand
TCTCGCGCAGGAACTCGGGCGAAAAAATGATGTTGTCGCAGCCTGTTTTGGTACGAATGGCTTCGGTATAGCCCACGGGGATGGTCGATTTGATGACCATGATGGCATTGGGATTGACTTTGCGTACAAGGGCTATGACTTCCTCCACATGCGATGTGTCGAAGTAATTCTTGACGGGGTCGTAGTTGGTGGGGGCTGCAATGACCACAAAGTCGGCATCCCTATAGGCTGCCTCTCCGTCGAGTGTGGCGGTGAGATTGAGAGTGCGCTCGTTGAAGTAGCGGGTGATGTATTCGTCCTGGATGGGCGACTGCCGCCGGTTAATCATATCGACCTTCTCCGGGATGACATCCACAGCGGTGACGCGATGGTGTTGGGAGAGGAGGGTCGCGATGGAAAGACCGACGTAGCCCGTACCGGCAACGGCGATGTTCAGTTCGGCAAAAGACCTCATTTCTTGTGGAACAGGATGTTAAGCAGGGAAACGAGCAATCCGAGAATGATGCTGAAAAGCAACGCCCACCAGAAGCCGTCCACGATGAAATGGGGTTTGAGAATCCAGCCGGCAAGCATCACCATGAGGGCATCTATCACGAAGGTGAACAAGCCCAACGAGAGGATGTTGGCGGGGAGGGAAAGGAAATCCACTACGGGACGTACGACGAGGTTGATGAGACCCATTACAACGGCCACGAGGAATGCCCATAGAAAGCCGTCCACGTAAATGCCTGGAAGAAGATAGGCCGCCAGAAGAACGGCGATGGTGGAAATGAGAAATGTGATGAACATACTGATGCAAATTGGAAATGATTGAAAAATTCAAAAGCAAACGCCCCGGGTCCGACTCGCTAAAACCCCGGGACGTTTGTAGCGGAGATTAATCGCTGATGAGGCACTCGCCCGTCATCTCGGCAGGCTGCTCCAGACCCATGATGTGGAGGATGGAGGGAGCCACGTCGGCCAGACGTCCGTCCTTCACCGTTGCAGAGTTGTTGTCCGTCACATAGATGAAGGGCACGGGATTGAGCGAATGGGCCGTATTGGGCGTGCCGTCGGGATTGATGGCGTTGTCGGCGTTGCCGTGGTCGGCAATGATGATGGCCTCATAACCGTTGGCTTTGGCTGCCTCGATGACAGCTTCCACGCAATGGTCAACGGCCCAGACAGCCTTGGCAATGGCATTGTAAACGCCCGTGTGACCCACCATATCGCCGTTGGCAAAGTTGACAACGATGAAGTCGTAGTTCTGGGTGTTGATGGCCTCGACAAGTTTGTCCTTCACTTCGTAAGCCGACATTTCGGGCTTGAGGTCGTAGGTAGCCACCTTGGGCGAGGGGACCAGGATGCGGTCTTCGCCTTCGTAAGGCTGTTCGCGACCGCCGTTGAAGAAGAAGGTCACGTGGGCATACTTCTCGGTCTCTGCCGTGTGGAGCTGACGGAGTCCTTTCGATGAGAGATATTCGCCGAGGGTGTTGGTGACATTCTCCTTGGGGAAAAGGATATGGACTCCCTTGAAGGCTGCGTCGTAGGGAGTCATGCAGTAGTAGTCGAGCGGCAGGGTGTGCATGCCCTGTTCCGGCATATCCTGCTGGGTGAGCACTGCGGTGAGCTCCTTGGCGCGGTCGTTGCGGTAGTTGAAGAAGATGACTGTGTCGTTGGGCTGAATCAGGCCGATGGGCCGGTCGTTTTCATCGACACGG
Organism: uncultured Bacteroidales bacterium; assembly: GCA_937899265.1. Taxonomy (GTDB): domain Bacteria; phylum Bacteroidota; class Bacteroidia; order Bacteroidales; family UBA3663; genus Liminaster. Next base: position 3,160 of record CALBPV010000052.1, on the reverse strand, counting down.
ACGATGGGTTTGATGAACTCGTCGGTCACGCCCTCGTCGTAGGATGCCTGTATGCCTTCGCCCATGCAGGTGAAATGGGCTCCCACGCCGGCTGTGAGCTGGTCGTAGGCCACCTTGACGCGGTCCCAGCGTTTGTCGCGGTCCATGGCATAGAAACGGCCTGTGACGGAAACCACTTTGCCTGCACCTGTTTCTTTACAGTGTTGACAAACCGTCTTGACAAATCCGAGGCCCGAACGGGGGTCGGTGTCACGTCCGTCCATGAAACAGTGGATGTAGGTGCGGTCGCCGATGCCGTATTCCTTGGCGATGTCGATGAGTTTGAGCAGGTGGTCGAGCGATGAGTGGACACCGCCCGTGGAGGTGAGACCCATGAGGTGGAGCGAACCGCCGGCTTTGGCATGTTCGTAGGCCGATATCACTTCGGGGTTCTTCAGGATGGAACCGTCCTTGCAGGCGCGGTTGATTTTGACGAGATCCTGATAGACGATGCGTCCGGCACCGATGTTGAGGTGGCCGACTTCCGAGTTGCCCATCTGTCCATCGGGAAGACCTACGTTTTCGCCGGAAGCCTGGAGTTGGGAATGAGCCGATACGGCAGTAAGATAGTCGAGATAGGGTGTGGGGGTGTTGTAGATGACATCTCCCCGGCCATGTTGGCCGATTCCCCATCCGTCGAGAATCATCAAAAGAGCTTTTTTTGCCATAATTATTTGAATTTGTTGTTTTTATTGTTTGGATTTGTTCAATTCGGGATATGCAATGCGGGCGTGATAGATGGCCAGCAGCGAGCGCACAAACGAGGCTTTGACCCGCTGTATGTCGCGCAGGGAGATGTTGGCGTTGTTGAGCCGGCCGGACGAGACGAGACCGTCGATGATGTTGTTCACCAGGCGGGAGATGCTCTCTTCGTCGTACGACTGCAACGACTTGGATGCCGCTTCCACGCCGTCGCCCATCATCAGCAGTGCCTGTTCGGTGGTCTCCGGGTCGGGTCCTTCGTAGGTGAAGAGTTCTGCGTCGGGTTCTTCGCCGGGATGGGCATTGCACCAGGTGTTGTAGAAGTATTTGATGACCGTGCGTCCGTGGTGTGTGCGGATGAAGTTGACGATATCGTCGGGCAGACCTTCTTTCTCGGCCAGTTTGATGCCTTCCGACACATGACGTTTGATGATGGCGACACTGTTTTCTGTCGTAAATTCATCGTGGGGATTCGCTCCGGACTGGTTTTCGGTGTAGTATAACGGATTCCAGAGTTTGCCGATGTCGTGATAGAGGGCACCGGTGCGCACCAACTGGGCATTGGCTCCGATTTCCTTGGCGGCATCGGCGGTGATGTTGCCGAGCTGCAGCGAGTGCTGGAAGGTGCCCGGAGCCTCCTGCGAGAGTTTTAGGAGCAGCTTGTTGCCCAAGTTGCAGAGCTCTACGAGCGTGACTCCGGACATGAATCCGAAGGCTTTCTCCAGAGCATAGATGGCCAAATAGGAAAGCAGCAGGAGTATCGAGTTGACGGCCAACAGCAGGAACATAAACCACGTGGTGTTGGTCAGACTGCCGTCGCGCACCAGCATCACCACAATGTAGCCCACAAAATAGACGAGCATGGAGATGAGCGAGACGCGCATCAGTTGCGAGCGTTCGGTGAGACCGTCCTTGAGGGTGAAGATGATGGACATGCCCACGAAAATCTGCACCATGATGTATTCGAACGGCTGGGAAGCAATGCCGGCACAGAGAAGCACCATGACCACATGACAGAAGAAGGCCGTGCGTGAACCCAGAAAGGTCGAAAGCACAATGGTGAGCAGTCCGATGGGCACCATGTAGGCCAGCGGCTGCGATACACTGGCAGCCAGAGACGTGAGTATCATCATCAGGGTGATGCCCCCGATGGCCAGGACAGTGGATTTCTGGGAATGGTTAATCCAGGGACGGAATATCTGCAAGTAGGCCAGCACCGAACCGAGCAGGAGGAAGGCCAGCAGAATGATGCCCAGAGTGGACAGCGTCTTGTCCGCCGAGTAGGATTGCCTCCGCTCTTCTTCGCGTCGGTAGGAATTGAGGATGTCGTAGAGTTGGGGCGTGATGATTTCTCCGCGATCCACGATACGGCTTTCGGCCAGCACGAGGCCCGAGGCCGACGACACATTCTGACGTATGCGGGCATATTCGCGTTGCATCATCAGCGTGTCGGGCGAGAGGTTGGGCTCGACAAAGGCGCGGAGGTTGATGCGCGAATGGAGGTAGGCGTATGTTGTGTCGAGCAGCAGTACCTCGAAGGCCTGCTTTTCGGAGAGCAGCGAATCGACGGGCCGTGCTTCGGCATCGTTGCCGACACGGACGATAACGTCATGATGTCGCGACTGTCGCAGTTCGTCGAGAGCGTCCCCTTGCAGGATGCCCCGGTTGTAGAGGCCGTGGAGTTGATTGTGGAGCCTGTCGTAGGCATGGTGCGGCAGCGAGGCTCCGATGCGGTCCAGGTCGTCGAGACGTTGGGAAAGCATGGCGGTGTCCACCACAAAACGGGGTGTCACCTGACGGCGCAGGCTGTCCTCTATCTGCGCTACCACCGAGTCGGACTTATAGACCGCAAAATCGTACGGTGCCGAGAGGCGTCCGTATCGCCAGGGCTTCCCGAGTTCAAAGTCGTAGTGAAAGGCTTCGTGCCGGGGAAAGAAGTACCAGACGCAGGAGATGAGCATCACCAGGATGATGCTGCGTACGACTTTCTGTTCGGTGCTGAGTTTCTTGTTCTCCAATGTTGTTTATCGCTCTAAATGTTGACGTTATTTGAGGGCAAAGATAGCGTTTTTTTGCGACACTGCCAAATAAAAACGAAAAAATCGGCAGACTTCCGTGTGGAAGTGCTGCCGATGAAGGGTATGCATTACAAAATCGACTGAAATTACTTCTTCGATTCGGTAGCGACTCTTCTTTCTTTGATGCGGGCTGCCTTACCGGTGAGCTTGCGGAGGTAGTACAAGCGGGCACGACGAACGCGGCCGTACTTGTTGATGGTTACGCTCTCGATAAAGGGAGACTCCATGGGGAAAATACGTTCTACACCTACGCCGTCGGAAATCTTGCGTACGGTGAAACGCTTCTTTGTACCGTGACCCGAAATACGGATAACTACGCCTCGGTACTGCTGGATACGCTC
>CALBPV010000051.1 GCA_937899265.1 uncultured Bacteroidales bacterium | reverse complement strand
AACCAGAATATGCGCCCGGATATGTATCAGTTTGCACCGAGGCTTGACTTTACACACGGTTGGACAGACGAGCAACTTTATGACAGGTACGACCTGACACAGCAAGAGCGCGATTTTATAGATATGATAATTAGAGATATGAGCACGAAGAAGAAATAAAAATACAACTTATAATAATGGTAAACGCAAGACGATCTATTATATACAAGGAGATTTCGTATATGGAATTCTTCATTGGGGGAGAGCAGACTTTGGAATTTGAATTTATAAGAAAATTGAGTAACCGTCCTTTTTGGAGAAAATTGGACAATGCCTCAAATTGTGCTCTTCGCCTGTTCAACAATGCAAGTTATATCTGCACTCTCATTCATTGGGCGGATTATCCACCTTTGCATCTAAAGGAGTATTTCGATATTGCCCAAGATGGCCACGAGGAACCTATATGGAAAGATTATATATGTCCGGCCACTTTGGCGTTAGTTGTCAATTGGCTGAATTCAAAAGAATGCTATGAGGTGTGGTCCGACGAAAGAGGAGGTGAGGAAATACAAGTTTTGTGTAAGGAAACATGTGAGGCCATAAAAAAAATGTATCTTTGTGTTGAAGGAAGGCAGGAAGATTTCCAAGCTCTGATTAATATAGACTCGTCCCGGCCATCCGGTTTTATAAAAAAGGGGGAAGCTTTCAACTACAGGGAACCTCTTGAAATTATAGAGGCACCGGATGTGAGTTTTGATGATATCGTTTACAGTTTTGATTACATAATTGACAAATTAAAAGAAATAAGTGAAACCGAAGACAATAATTATGAAAAAAGTTTGAAAGGCTTTATTGTTGATTTGAAACTCAGGCTGAATAAAGTTCCGTCAGGATTCAACGACCAAGGGTCTCTTGAAAGAGTTTATGACATAATAGACAGGTATTTAGGGGTTCCGAATGTAGGTAATAAAGCCTCAGAAGGAAACCTCTCCATTCCCAGCAACGTCATTTCAGCTTTTAACGGCCAGACAGGGCAGCCCTGTTTTACAAGCAAGCAGATGGGAATCCTCTTGACAGCTGTCGGAAGATTAACCGAAAAGGACAATCCTCCGGGAAAAACTACACTTGGAGATGTCGTGCAGAGGATAGCAGGATATAAATCAAAGACAGCCAATGCAAACATGAAAGGCCAAATATCAGAGGAAGAAAAGAAGACAGTTTACGATGTACTCAAAGAAAAATTCCCCAATCTGGCTGATGAAGTAATGAAAGTATTCTAAAAAATGTAGCCCCCACTACCTGAATAATGTAGGGGGCTACCTTTTTTTTATTTCCCATTTTTGTTATATCTTTGTCCCCGTAATCGGAAGCAATTCCGGTTGCGGGTTTTCTTTTTTTTCGGCGAGTAAACCCGGAATAACAAATCATCCGAGTGATGTGAGCAGAAAGAATCTCATGAGACAATGACGCGCGTCGTTCTCGAAGCTTTCTCACTCACAAAAATTTCAACAATTAACACTCGGAGAGTATGATCAAACAATTCGTACAAGTCCGTCCCGAGGACTTTGACGTGGAGAAGCTTCTTGCGGCTGCACGAGAGGGAAGACTGTATATGCAGGCCGAGCAGAACGTAAAAGATGCGTCCTGCTGGAAAGCCGGAGCGATGGATTATGTGTCGGCGATTGAAAAGTTCTGTACAGAGAAATGGAAAGACCATGTCAAGGAGCTGTGGGAAACGCTCTTGGACAACAAAGAGTTGTGTTCCGGCATAGTAATGAGGAACAAACGCACTCTGAACCGATATTTTCTGACGGGACTGATCTATAACCTGCAGGCACGTGGGGTATATCAGGACGTTACAACCGTGAGCCAACTACAACTGCACCTTTGTCTGGAACATTCAGAGAAAAAGACCACAATCTACAAGAATTGGTCCCGTTATCCGATGTCAGCCCCCCAAAGGAAGAGCTTTGTCGGTATCTACAATCAGTTAAGAGCGAGTCTAAAATAAAAAGTTTTAGACCCCGAAAATTTGTTATATCTTTGCACCGAACAAAGTCGAAAGGCGGAGTTCGGCAGTATTAACATTATATATTTATAACTATGACAAATACTTTACAGAGTCTCAGTCGAGACAAGTTCGGCAAGCAGCAGACAATGACATCGCTGGAGATTGCCGCAGTGACCGGGAAACCCCACAACGACGTGATGAAAGCCATTCGCAAAATGGAGCCGTCGTGGACAAAAATCAACGGGGGAAATTTTTCCCTCGTTACCTACAAGGATGCCAAGGGAGAGATTCGCCCTTGCTATTCCCTCTCCAAAACCGAATGTCTCTACATCGCCACAAAGTTCAACGATGAGGCAAGAGCCCGTCTGGTACTGCGTTGGGAGGAACTTGAATGCGAGAGGCTGCAACAACTCGGGCAACCCCACCCCATGTCTGACCTCGAAATCGTGAGCCGGGCTTTCCAAATCACCCGTCAGCAGTTGGAGGAGCAGACCCGTCTGCACGAAGAAGCCCGGAACCTGATAGAGGAACAGAAGCCCAAGGTGGAGTTCGCCGAGGCTGTCGGCGTCAGCGACGACGAATGTACGGTGGCCGAGATGGCGAAGATACTCTGCAAGAACGGCATCCCCGTCGGACAGAACCGCTTCTTCGAATGGCTCAGGGACAACCACTATGTGGGAACGTCGGAGCACCATTGGAACCAGGCGTATCAGCAGTGGGTGGAACGCGGCATCCTCTCGGTGAGGACTACCGACACCTGGTACGACGATCAGGGTGTGCCCCACTATCACGTCAAAACGCTCGTCACCGGCAAGGGGCAGCGTTATTTCATCAACCTTTTCATTAACCAAAAAATATTTTAAGCGATGCAAACAAAACTACTGAAAGTGGTCGGCCAGACCGACCCCATCTACGTCAAGACCAAAAAGGGCGACGAAGCCAAATCCACGATTCGCCTGCGTGAGCCGGGCGGCGACTACGAGGACGAGTACCTGTGTACCCTCTGGGGCAACGCGGCACTCCTCAAGTATCCCGTCGGCAACCTCGTCTCGGCGGCGCTGAGATTCAGAATCAACGAGAACGGCTATCAGGACATCACGGCGAACGACATCATCCTCCTGAGCTGAGTCGCCACATTTGTCAACCTGAGTTGAAGTGAGGAAGATATTCCCGGGTAAATGCGCAAAGAATCCAATCTTCTCTCGCAAAACAACTCTTTTAATTATGAATAAAATACAACAAGCAAACAATTTCGAAGAGAACAAGAACTTCATGGAGAGCAATTTTTCAGTGTCGGGTCTGATGACCTGCGGCAAGTTGGACAACGGACTGCATACGGCGGACTTTATGTGCGACGAGACGATACAGACCGAACCGTTCACGGCAAGGTGCAAGGTGCAGATGATGCGCGACGGCAACATCTATGTCACGGAGCTTCCCCGCAGGGAACGCCGCCGCCCCCTCTTCCGCGAGGACAACAGCTCGCTGTCGGTGGGCAAGGACGAGCGGTTCTATTTCGTCTTCACGATGCCCGCCAAGGACGTGCAGCGTCTGCCCAAGGAGTTGGTGCGTCAGGCCAGCACGATAGCCGGCAAGGTCATGAACGAATTGCTCTCAAACCTTAACATCAAGAACCGAGACCATGAGTGCATATAACATTTACTACAACAAGGACGGGGCGAAAATGATGCGCCCTGTCCGGACGAGAGACGAATATCTCGCGCTGCGGGGTACGCAGAAACAGAAGGACACACTGGGTGCGGTACGCAACGGCCACGAACAGGCCAAGCGCCACCTCGTGCAGATGAACTACTCCTGTCTGCCCAACGAGGACGGCAGCCTGAAAGGCACAACCAGCATGAGCTCGACCGTAGGCATGGACATCGACCATGTGCCTGCGGAAGAGATGGAAACCGTCAAGCGGAAAATCCTCGACAACGTGGACGCGCTGGGGCTTCTGATGCTGGAGCGCAGTGCAAGAGCCGCCGGCTATCACCTCGTCTTCCTCCGACATCCCGAGATGAGTCAGGAAGACAATCTCCGCTGGGCAAGCGACCTGCTCGGCGTGGCATACGACGGGGGTGCCAAAGACATCACCCGCGTATTCTACACTACAACCGACAATGCGGAGGAACTGATTTTCCTGGATGACAGGCTCTTTGAGTTGGAAGAGGTAAGAGGTAAGACGGAAGAGGTGAGAGGTAAGACGGAAGAGGTGAGAGGGAAGAAGGATGATTCCGAAACCCTTGAACCCCTTGAACCCTCAAACTCTCAAACCCCTCAAACCTCTCAAACCTCTGAAACCTCTCAAACCTCTCAAACCTCTCAAACCTCTCAAACCCCTCAAACCCCTCAAACCCCTCAAACCTCTCAAACCTCTCAAACCTCTCAAACCCCTCAAACCTCTCCAACCCCTCAAACCCCTCAAACCCCTCAAACCTCTCCAACCCCTCAAACCCCTCAAACCCCTCAAACCCCTCAAACCTCTCAAACCCCTCAACCTCTTGACCCCTCCGTCTCTGCGCTTGAATACAACGGAATTCCTTACACAGACATTATCCGCAAGTGGTGGGAACTCTACAACGAAGGAAAGGAGCCGGTGAAATCGAACCGCGATGTACTGACCTTCGAGCTGGCTGTGAACCTGCGCCACATCTGCGGCTTCGACCGCACCTTGCTGGACAAACTGATTCCCTGCTACGACGGATTCCCCGAGGCACAGAAGCTGAAATGCATCGACTCCGCGTTGTCCGAAAAACGAACTCAGATGCCCAAGCGTCTGCGCGACGTACTCAACCTCTTGCAGCGGGATTTGGTGAGCGAGGGAGGCGATGCGTCGGGATTGGAAGAGGCCATGCAAGAAGACGATTGCTTCTACTACAACCGTCTGCCCCGAATGCCCCAGGGTGTGCGCGATTCCGTAGAAGCCGTGGGTCCGATGCTCTCGATGCCCGCAGTGACCGCCATCTGCCCCGCGATAGGAATGTTGGCAACGGGCGTGGAGCTCGACGTACACGGACAGAAGAAGGGTCTCAACCTGATAAGCTATATCGCCGGCGACTTCGCAAGCGGAAAGGGCTCGATAGATCCCGTGATGGAGGCCTGGATGGGCGAAGTGAAAGCATTGGACGATATGTATATCCGTCAGGAGGAAGAATGGAGAGCCAAGAAACGTGCCGCCAAGAACAAGAAAGAGCAGCCCGAGGAACCCAAGTTGCCCGTGAGGTATCTGCCGCTCAACAACACGGTGGCCAACCTGGCCGAACGTCTCGCCAACACCGACGGCAAACATGCCTTCTCGTTCACGCCCGAGGCCGATACGGTAGCCCAGAAGTGGAAGTCGGCGATGTCGGACTTCTCGGTGATGCTGCGACAGAGCTACGACGGAAGCCGCTACGACCGCGAAGCCAGAAGCGCGGATGCCGTCAATGTGCATATCGCGCGACTGCTGTGGAACGTGACGATGTGCGGCACGCCCGACGCCCTCTACCGTGTGGTGTCGAACTATACCGACGGATTCCAAAGCCGCATTGCCGTAGCCCGCACTCCCGACAACACCTTCAAGGCGCTCGAAGACAAGCCCTACGTCCTCACCGAGCGTCAGCGGGAACACATTCAGCAGATAGCCCATCTGCTGCCCCTCATGCAGGGACAGGTGACACTGCCCAAGCTGGAAGAGAGGGGGCGGCAGTGGGTCGAGAACATCCGCATCGAGACGATGAAGAATGATGACAAGGTAAGGGCGCGACAGCGATTCAGAACGTGTGTGACCGCCCAGAGAATGACCTGCTGCATCATGCTCTGCCAAGTGGCCGAACAGCTCATCCAGAAGCACGGATTCGCGGGTGCCGAGAAGCACTTGAAGGAACATCCCGACGCCTGGAAACAGCTGCTGCAGAAGGCACAGACCCCTCATGCGCTGGACACCTACGACGTGATAGCCGACTACCTGATAGACACCGCACTCCACTTCTTCCGCGACCGCATCGAGAATGCTTTTACAAGTCGGGATTACGTCGGAAACGGAGACCGTCAGCGCGTGGGCAAGAACGATTCCATCTATGAACGGTTGGACTGTGAGTTCAGCTTGGAAGGAGCCTATCAGCACAGTGTCGCTGTCAAGGGAGCCAACGTGACCCGAAACAGCGTGAAGCAGATGCTCAAAAACTGGAAGAACCAAGGTTTGATAGTACAGTCCGATTGGGGAACATACCGCAAGGTCTGAAAGTGTCAAAAGTGTCAAGTGTCAAAAGTGTCATTAAGAAATTTTCAATACAACATCAACCTATGGAACTGATATTGAAACGCATCTTAAGAGATGAAAATTATACGTTGGGACGGCTCTATGTAGCCTCCCCGGAAGAGGGCAAGCCCGACACCTATCTCTGCAATACGCTCGAACCCCGATGGAGGGACTATGCCAACGGAGAAACCAAGGTGGACGGCAAGTCGGCCATCCCCGAGGGACGCTACTCGGTGGTCATCACCTGGAGCCCCAAGTTCAAACAATGGCTGCCGCTCCTCGTGGGAGACTGGGCATTCAACCGCAAATGGCAGGGCATCCGCATCCACGCCGGCAACACGGTGAACGACACCGAGGGCTGCATCCTCCCGGGCACAAACACGGGTTACGGCATGTTGTCCAATTCCCGCGCCGCGCTCAAACTGGTGAAACAAGCCATCGTCGAGGCCCGCGACCGCAACGAAGCGGTATGGATTACGATACAATAAAATTCCCCCGAGTCGTCATTGGACGGCCCGGGGTTTCTTTGCGCATTGCAAATGCTTATATTCGGTGCTCAACGTCCTGAAGGACGGTCAAGAACTCCGGTCTAAGGTCAGCCTCTCCCCAGCCCTCCCCTAAAGGGAAGGGGGCGGGGTTCAAGGTTCAGGTTTCAGGGTTCAAGGTTCACTTATTTGGTCTAAAGTCTAAGGTCTAAGGTCTAAGGTCGGTTCACGGTTCAGGGTTGAGCGCCTTTGACCTTAGACCTTTGACCTTTGACCGGTCTCTTCGGACCTTTGACCTTAGACCTTAGACCTTAGACCGTTAACCGACCTTAGACCTTAGACCTTAGACCGTTAACCGACCTTAGACCTTTGACCTTTGACCTTAGACCGGTCTCTTCGGACCTTAGACCGTAATTTTGGTTCGGATTGGAGCCAAAAAGGGGGTGAGAGGGAAAAAATAGGGCGAAAATGCAAAAAAAACGGGGAAGAGTTTGGTCATGTCAGAAAAAATGCATACATTTGCCGCAGAATTTTGTTTTTATCATTCTCCCGTTAAGAATTGTGTTATTCGTACCTTTTTATAAACTTTAAAATTCAAAACAAATGAAGAAATTCTACTTGTTAATTTCTCTGTTTGCCGCATGCGTGCTCTCGACGAGTGCACGTTCGTGGGACTTCACCAAGTGGAGTGCAGAGACACAGGCCAACCTGATGGCCGGTGCGTTTGAAAACGCCAACACCATCAATCCCGAGTCGGGATGGTCTGACGTAGAGAAGACCTCAGGCACGGCTCCCACGGCTCTGTCGAAGGGTGCTTGCTTCTGGGAAGTAACCGCCCAGGGCACGTCAGCCGGAGCTACCCTCACCGCCAACGGTGTGACCATCAAGGAGTTGGAGGGTCTGCTCTATATGAACACGACAGCCCGTTCGCTGGCCATTGCCCTCAACTATCAGAATGCCAGCGACACCGATGAAGCCTTCCGCAACTATCACGGCGCAAGTTATCTTTGGCTCGGCAGCAGCAAGAAGAACTATCTGGTCATCCCCAACGTTCCCCTCGGAACCACCATCTCGATGGGTGTTGAGTCGCACAAGACCTCCGATTCCCGTGGCGTGAATCTCTATGCAGGTTCTGCCCACAGTACCAGCGGAACACTCCTCAAGGATGCCGACGGCAACGATGTACCCACTCCTACGACCTATCAGGAGTTTGATTGGTACGTTCCCGAGGAATTGACCGAAGGCCTCAACGAGGACGGTACGGTCGATGTGCTGATTTACAACACCAACGGTTGCCACATCTACTTCATCAAATTGGATGACGAAGAGGAGTTCAACACCGAAGACATCAAGGTGGCTTACCTCTATGACGCCACTTACAACACCGGAACGGAAGGTTACGGTTACGGCGCCAACGGCGGTCTGGACGAGGATCCCATCTTCAACAATTCCATCCTGAGTTTCAGCGCAGTGCCCATCGACATTGCAGAGGCCAACCAGACACTCTCGACCGACGAACTCAACGACTCGCTCATCAATTTCGACGTTGTAGTGCTCAGCGAGGCTGTAGGCAGCGGCAACAAGTATGCCAAAGCCTTGAACGGCATCATCAACTTCGTGCCCATGCTCAACCTCAAGGCCTTTATGTACAAGAACTGGGGTTACGGCGCAGGCTCGAATCCCAGCACCAAGGCTACGACCATCAAGGTGAATGAGGATTACATCGACAGCGAACTCTTTGCCGACATTGACATTGACGACGAGGGCAATATCGCTCTCTTCGATGTGGAAGATGTATCGACAATCAACAGCAAGAGTAACCTCGTACAAGGTTATACCGTAACAGCAGGCACGCTCTTCGCCGACGATGAAGTCATTGCCACCGTTTCGGGCATCAACGCCATCCACGCTCACGGCACCAAGAACCAGTACATGCTGATTCCGCTGTCGTCCGACAACCTGCCCTACATTGCCGACCCCGCCTTCACGCTCGTTTACAATGCAGTCACCGTTTTGGCTCAGACCAAGAGCAAGGTACAGAATGCCGCTGCTCCCGTCATCAGCCAGAAGCAGACCGACGGCATGACCACCGTATCCATCACTTGCACCACCGCAGGCGCTACGATTTACTACACCGTTGACGGCACCGAGCCCACCGAGGCCAGCACGGTCTATGGCGAGGCCTTCGACGTTACCGAGGACGGCCTTGTAGTCAAGGCATTTGCCACGGCACACGGTTACAATCCCTCAAGCGTATCGACCGCTACCGTCAGCGTACAGAATCAGGCTGCTGCTCCCACGATTTCCGTATCGAACGGAGAAGGCTTCACTACCTTGACCCTGAGCCAGTCGGAAGATGCGGTCATCTACTACACCTTCTCGGGTGTAACCACAGCCGCCCAGGCCGCTACCTACACGGAGCCCATCGTCGTAACGGAGCCCGGCACGATTTACGCCTTCTCGGCTCCTGCCGACAAACTGGCTTCCGAGCTTGTAGCACAGGAATTTGTTGTAGCCGGCATTCCTGCCGTCAAGGATACTGTGGCTCACTTCACAGCCAACCAGACCGACTGGTTCGACAATGCCGTGCTGCATGTAGGCGAAGAGTCTGCTACGGTTGCCGAAGCCATTGCCAACTCCAACCAGTTCGGCGCTACCGGTACTGCCAAGGCTATTTACTACTTCGGTAAGAAGGAATGGAACTACTATGACACGAACAAGATTGACTCAACCGTCGTAGTGAAAGACGAGGAAGGCAACGTGCTGAAGACCGTTGACGGACAGGATTCCACCAAGGTTTACTATCACCGCAACGACGAGTCGTTGAAATATATCACCTCCAACACCGACGCGCAGTGGGTTGTCAAGTCGTACGGTCAGGTTATCACCGGTGAGACATCTGAAGGTCCTCTTCAGGGTGTGGGCAACGGCACCGCAGCCCGCTATGCCGACGCAGCCATCGACGAAATCGGTGCACAGCCCAGCAAGGGCTTCATTGACTTCGGCGGCAAGGCCAGCGGCGAACCCTACTCGATGAGCATCGAATCGACCGAGAAGTTCGCAGCAGGCGAGTATGACGTAGTGGTTTATTTGGGCAACGGTTCTACAGGTTCGCCCATCATTGCCCTCCAGACTTCTGCCGACGGCGAGAACTGGACATCTGTAATGGATACGCTCAACTACACCACCAACCAGCGCTACTACAAGAAGACCCGCAAGCACCTGACGTTCACGGAACCCCTCTACATCCGTGTTACCCAGACCTCAGGTTCGAGCAAGGGCTACATCTATGACATCTACGTCATTACAACCGACGGTCTCTCCGGCATCCAGGCTGTTGAGTACAACGACGTCAAGAATGCCGGCAGCGATGTCATCTACAACCTCTTCGGCCAGAAGGTCGGCAAGGAATACAAGGGCATCGTTATCAAGAACGGCAAGAAGGTTATCTTGAAGTAACCCACTCCGACCCCAGAATATTTCCCCGCATCCACATCAGGGTGCGGGGATTTTTCTATAAACAGGGACGCAGGCAAATGTAAAACGGGGAAGCGGGCAAATGTAAAACGGGGAAGCGGGCAAAAATAAATATGTAAATATAAAATATTTTGTCGGAATATTTGCATTTTTCGAAATAAAGCTTTATCTTTGCAGGCGTAAAACTTACGGTTTATAGATGTTTGAGAATTATTTTCCCACACTGAGCGCAAGACAGCAGGAACAACTGGAGGCTCTGGGCGACCTGTATCGCGAATGGAACGCGAAAATCAATGTGATATCGCGTCAGGACATCAATGCCCTGTATGAGCATCATGTGCTCCACTCGCTGGCTCTGCACGCCTGGGTCGAAGAGAAACAGGGCGGCTGGAAAGCCGGTACCCGCATCGTGGATGTGGGCACAGGCGGAGGATTTCCCGGTATTCCGCTGGCCATACTGAACCCGGAATGTGAGTTTCTGTTGGTGGACCGCATCGGCAAGAAAGTGAAGGTGGCTCAGGAAGTGGCCAATGCCATCGGACTGACAAATGTGACCACCCGGCATGCCGGCATCGAGGAAGTGAAGGACGTGTATGACTGGGTTGTCTCGCGTGCCGTAATGGCTATGCCGGACCTGCTGAAAGCCTGCCGCAGGGTGTGGTCGCAAGGGTTGGTGTGTCTCAAAGGAGGCGACCTGACCGACGAACTCAAAGGCTGTCCCCAAGCCGAAGTAACACCCGTGTCCCGCTATTTTGCGGAACCCTACTTCGAGACAAAAGCCATCGTGTATGTGAAACGCAAATAAGACAGAGAAGATGGCACTGAAGGTAGCACAATTCACTTTCAACCTGTTCCAGGAACAGTGTTATGCCGTGTGGGACGAAACCACACGCGATGCCGTCGTGATAGACCCGGGCTGCAGTATGGAAGTCGAGTGGAACTCGCTCAAACTCTTTGTGGAACGGGAAGAACTGAACGTGCGCCATATTCTGGTGACCCACTCGCATGTGGACCATGTGATGGGGACAGCGTGGTGCACCCGCACGTGGCATCTGCCCATAGAAGGTTCTGTAGATGACGAACTGTTGCTGCCCACGCCGCAGGAACAGGTCTATCTCTTCAACCTCGAACACCAACAGGTGCATCATTCGCCCATCAGCGTCCCGCTCAAGGACGGCGACAGCGTGATGATGGGAGACCACAAAATCGAGGTGCTCGATGTACCCGGCCATTCGCCTCACGGCCTGTGTTACCTGTTCCGCGAGGAGAAGATGCTCTTCTCGGGCGACGTGCTGTTCTACTGTAGCGTGGGGAGGACCGACTTCGGCGAAAGTTTCGGATGTTCGTGGCGAGCCCTGCTGGGCGGTATCGAGGAAAAACTGATGACACTGCCCGAAGACACTGCCGTCTTCCCGGGGCACGGACCCCAAACCTCAATCGGCAACGAGAAGAAATACAATCCATATTTAATATAAGGCCGTATGATGCATGCATTGATATTCGCCCTCATCACACTCACGAATCTCACCACAGAGAACCGTGAGGCACCGTTGGGTCTCGACACGCAAAGTCCCCGCTTCTCATGGACCATGGAAAGCGACCGGCAGGACGTGATACAGACAGGCTACAGCCTCGAAGTGGCCTCCGACCGGGAGAAACTGCTGAAGGGTGAAGCCGACCTCTGGCAGGTGACGAAGGTGTCGGATCAGAGCGTGCTTGTGCCCTATGGCGGACGGAACCTGCGTGCCAACGAACGCTGTTATTGGCGCGTGAAGGTAAGTACCACCCAAGGCGAAAGTGAGTGGTCGGAACCCCAAGAGTGGGGGACAGGACTCCTCACGGAATCCGGATGGAAGGGCTATTGGATAGGACTCGAAAAAGCGATGCCTTGGGACCGCGAGGACAGCCACAGCCGTCTTTCGGCACGCTACTGCCGCACAGAATTCAAGACGCGTGGAAAGGCCGCAAGAGCCACACTCCACATCTGCGGTCTCGGACTTTACGAAGCCCGCATCAACGGAAAGAAAGTGGGAGAGGCCGTTCTCACACCCGCACCGACCGACTACCGCAAGACGCTGATATACAACAGCTGGGACGTGACAGCGCTGCTCAACGACAGCGACAACTGTCTGGGCGTGACCGTAAGCAACGGACGCTACTACACGATGCAGCAGAACTACAAGCCCCACAAAATCACACGGTTCGGCTATCCGACCCTGAGGGCCAACCTGATTGTGGAATATACCGACGGAAAAACAGAAACCGTCGCCACCGACTACCGGACGTGGCGCATCACAGCCGACGGACCGGTGAGGAGCGCCAACGAATACGACGGCGAGACATACGACGCCCGCAAAGAAGCCGCCTTGGGCGACTGGACACAGCCCGGATATGACGACAGCCAATGGGCACAGGCCGAACGTTCGCAGTTGCCGCAGGGAACCCTGCGAGGCAATCTGACACCCCCGATGCACGTGAAGCAAACCTTGCGTCCCGTGAAGCTCACACAGGCGGGCGAGAACCGCGTCATCGTCGATTTCGGACAGAATGTGGCGGGATGGGTACGACTGCGTGTGGAGGGCAAGAACAGCGAAGGTGACACCGTGACGATACGCTATGCCGAACGTCTGCAGGACAACGGCGAACTCTATACCGAAAACCTCCGCAACGCCGAATCGACCGACCGCTATATCTGCAACGGAAAAGATACCGGCACCTGGGCTCCGCGGTTTGTGTATCACGGATTCCGGTATGCGGAAGTGAGTCCTTATCCCAATGCCCGCAAGGAAGACTTCACGGCAGAAGTGGTGACCGACCGGATGGCCGACCTGGGAACCTTCGAGTCGCCCAATACGTTGCTGAACCGCATCTGGGAAGCCGCCCGTTGGGGCATCATCGACAACTACAAGGGCATGCCCACCGACTGTCCGCAGCGCGACGAACGACAACCCTGGCTGGGCGACCGTGCGATGGGCTGTCTGGGCGAAAGCTATGTGGTCGATAATCATCTGCTCTATGCCAAATGGCTGGCCGACATCGAAGAGAGCCAGCGGGAGGACGGAGCGATACCCGACGTGGCTCCCGCATTCTGGAACTACTATTCCGACAACGTCTCGTGGCCCTCGGTCTTTGTGACCGCAGCCGGGATGCTCCACCGCCAATACGGCGACGACCGTCCCGTCAAGAGACATTATGCCGCCATGAAGAAATGGTTGCTCCACTTCGGCACATACAAACGCACCAAAGACGGACTCATCAGGGCCGACAAATACGGAGACTGGTGTGTGCCGCCCGAAAAGCCCGAGCTGATACACAGCCAAGACCCCGAACGGGTGACCGACGGTGTGCTGATAGGTTCGGCCTACTACTACTTTCTGCTCGGCCTGTTGAGCGACTATGCCCGTGTGGCAGGAGAGGAGGCCGACACGGTGCTGTACAGAGCGGAGAGGGAAGCCCTTCGCAACGCCTTCAACCGGAAGTTCCTCCACGCCAAACGCGGCACCTCGCCCCAACCCGGCCATCTGCTTTATCCCGACAGCGTCTTCTACGACAACAATACGGTGACAGCCAACCTGCTGCCGCTGGCCTTCGGGATGGTGCCCGACACGTTGGAAGAAGACGTGGCCCGACAAATCTATGCCAAAATCCTGCTGCAACAGACCACGAAGAACGGTTCGCTTTCGGGGGTCAATCCGGGACATCTGTGTTGCGGAGTGATAGGCATACAATGGCTGATGCGCGAACTCTCGAAACGCGGACGCAGCGACATCGCTTACATGCTCGCCACGCAGGACAGTTATCCCTCGTGGGGTTATATGATAGAGCACGGAGCCACAACGATTTGGGAGCTGTGGAACGGTGACACAGCCAATCCGAAGATGAATTCCGGCAATCATGTCATGCTGCTGGGCGACCTCATCCCCTGGCTCTACGAAAGTCTGGGAGGTCTGAAGAACACATCGCCCGGATGGAAAACGTTCCGTCTGGCACCCGACTTCCGACTGGCCGAACTCCCCTGGCTCAACGTCAGCTACCGCACCCCCTACGGACGGATTGTCTCCCGATGGAAGAAGAGCGGCAGCCGGCTCACGTGGCATGTCGAGATACCCTGCAACACAACCGCAGAACTCTCTTTCCCCGACGGAAGCCGGCGGACACTGGGCAGCGGAACCTATGACCTCGAGGCGGAGATTCCCTCGGGAGGCAACGAACGGGTGGAGATACTGCGTGACGAACTGCTCTTCATGCCCAAGACCGTCAACAAGACCGACGAGAACACCCTGCCAGTGCCCTCAGTTCATGCAGCCACCATCGCAGAACTGCCCGACGGCGACCTGCTGACAGCTTACTTCGGAGGCAATTGGGAGGGAGCCGACAACGTATGTATCTGGACCCAGCGTTTCCACAAAGGACAATGGAGCGCTCCCCGAATGGCTGTGGACGGTGTGCTCAACGACACCCTGCGCAAAGCCTGCTACAATCCCGTGCTCTATCAGATACCCGGAGGCGACTTGCTGCTGTTTTTCAAGATAGGACGCAACGTGAAGGACTGGACAGGCTATGTGGTCCGTTCCCGCAACGGCGGAAAAACGTGGTCAAAGAAAGAAAAGGGCATCCTGCCCGACAGCCTGCTGGGTGCCATCAAAAACAAACCGGTCGCCGTAGGCAACAAAATCGTGGCTCCATCGAGCAAGGAAGCCGGTGGATGGAGGAGCTATGTGGAAATCTCGGACGACGGAGGACACAACTGGCGCTTGGTGGGCCCCGTACCCCAATCGAAGGAGATGCGGACCATACAGCCCACCCTGCTGGAACATCCCGACGGAAGGCTGCAAATGATATGCCGCACACAGAAACAGAACCGCCTGCTGGCCACCTCGTGGAGCCGCGACGGAGGCGAGACCTGGAGTCCGATGGAATATCTGCCCGGCCTGTCGAGCAACAACTCGGGCGTGGACGGAGTGACGTTGGACGGAGGAAAACGGTTCCTCCTGGTACACAATCCGACACACGTGGTGCCCGGTCCGGACAAACCGTTGAGAAATCCCCTCATCGTGTCGCTCTCGGACAACGGCATAGACTGGCAACCCCTCGTCACCATCGAGGAGAGTCCCGTGAACCAATATTCCTATCCGTCGGCCATTGTGGCCCGCGACGGAACGGTGCACATCGTCTATACGTGGCGCAGACAATCCGTAAAGCATATACAACTCAAATTGAAATAAAAAACAAAACAAAAGAACAACAAAAAAACAACAAAAAAAATGAGAAATCTTTTCCTTCTGTCGGCAGCTGCTCTCGCTGTAACAGCCACAGCCGCCGAACCTGCCGAAAACAGCAGCAACTGGACGCGCTACGGCAATGCGTCCCTTCAGTTCACCCAGGGTTATGTTTCGAAAAACTGGTACAAAGGCGGCGAGTCGAACATGGCTCTCATTGCCACAGGCGAGTACAACGCCAACTGGAAACGCGCCAAATGGGCTTGGGACAACAAACTCGAAGCCAAGCTGGGCTATGTGACCACACGTTCGGACGAATACCACAACTACATGACCAACCAGGACCTTCTGAAACTGAGCACCAAGCTCGGCTACCAGGCCACAAGTCATTGGTACTACACCGCCCAGGCCATCGGCCAGACCCAGTTCTGCCCGGGCTACAAAACAAACCAGCCCGACGAGTTCTCAAAATTCTTCTCGCCCGCCTATCTGACGCTCTCGTTAGGTATGGACTACAAGTACGAGAAAGAAGATTACCTGAAGTTCTCGGCCTTCATTTCGCCCGCTTCCTACAACCTCAAGTATGTGAACGACCCTCTACGCAACTATGTTTCGGAAGATACACCTCTCAGCGGTCGTATCGACGGCACACAGTTCGGTCTGCCCAAGGGAGAGTTCAACACCTACGGTCTCGGTGCCTCGGCCAACTGCAACCTCTACTGGAAGCTGAGCAAGTATGTGACCTGGACTTCGACAGCCACTTGGTTCTCACCCCTTTACAACGTGCGTAAAGAGAAGACCGACGGCTATACCGAAATCATGTGGGAGAACACCTTCGACATGCCGCTCAACAAATATTTCTCGACCAAACTCTACACCTGCCTGCGATTCGACGACTCCGTAGGACCCGAAAACAAGGGTGAGGGATGGGGTTATTTCCAGTTCTCCGAATTGTTGAGTTTCGGTCTGAGCTACGCATTCTGATAGCCAAAAGGGGTGGAAAACTGCCCATTTATGGCCAAATAATGCATAAAAATAAGCATTTTCAATGACAAATACAGCAAAAAATGCAATTTTACGCATAAAAATTTGGCAGTTTCAGATTTTTGCGCTATCTTTGCAACGTGAGTAATTCCACAAAACTTCATAAAATGAGAGAAAGGATGGGCTCTGTCGGGAGACAAAGCCCATTCGACTTTTCAAAGAGGTAACGTCCCGCACGGGGCGAAGGAGTTTTGACGATGTTGTAAATCAAATTCACTACTGCGTATGAACCGTCTCTTCTTTTGGATTATGATTCTGATATTCACCCTCGTTCTGGTGGCGGCTGTGGTCGCCCTAATCGACCTGTTGCTGTGGCTGGCCTTCCGAAAGGTGGCCGACCCGCAAGCCATCCACCGTCTCTGGTGGGCGGTGGACATTGCGCTGGTGCTGGCCATTGCAGGCGTTATGGCCTACGGACACTGGGTGACCCGTTTCGAAATCGACGTGAACCGCGTGGAAGTGAAGAACAGCAAAGTGCCGGCAGCCTTCGACGGCTTCAGAATCGTACACATCTCGGATTTCCACATCGACAGCTTCGACAAGGGAGACGACGACGCCTTCATGGACCGACTGAACGACACGATAGCTTCATTGCATCCCGACATGATATGCTTCACGGGAGACTTGGTGACGATGGAGTCGGCACAGGCCGAACCCTGGGTGGAGAAACTCAAAGCATTTGCCACACGCCTGGAACAAAGCGCAGCTCCGGGCGACACGCCTCCGGCTCTCTATGCCATCATGGGCAATCACGACTATGCAGACTATCCGCGGGAGTTCACGCCCCGTCAACGGATTGAAGACCGGGAGAAATTACACCATATTATATATAATGCAGGATGGAAGTTGCTGGACAACTGTCATGTAACGATACACAGGGGAGGAGACTCCATTCTGCTGGCCGGCGTGGGCAATATCGGCGAACCTCCGTTCACGAGTTACGGCAACCTGAAGCGGGCACTGCGTACGCCCGCAGGGGACTCTATTCTCACGGATGACCCCGACGCAGAGACCTACAAAGTGTTGCTGTCGCACAATCCGCGTCACTGGCGACAGGAAGTCCTGGAGAACGGCATCGACCTGATGCTGGCCGGCCATACCCACGCCATGCAGGTGAGAGTGGGAACGTGGTCGCCCGTCCAATACCGCTATCCCGAGTGGGGCGGCCTCTACAGCGAGGGCGCACAGCAGTTGTATGTCAACACCGGCATCGGCTGCACAGGCTGGAGAGTGCGTATAGGCGTTCCGCCCGAGGTCACACTGATTACCCTGAAACGCTGACGACCCGCCAAGTGGGGAAGAAAGCGGAAGAAGATACTGCCAAAATGTCTGCCGAAGGGTGGACATTTTGTCATTTCGGGGGAGAGCCGGAACTTTGGCACGTTTTTTGCTGTAGTAGGTGTGGCGCCTCAAAACGCCGAGACAAAGTCATTATTAATCAACCAAAAATAAAACTTCAAAAAATTATGAAGATTCAACCGCTTGCAGATCGCGTACTGGTAGAACCGGCACCCGCTGAAGAAAAGACCGTCGGAGGCATCATCATCCCCGACACAGCCAAAGAAAAGCCCCTCAAGGGCACTGTCATTGCCACCGGAAACGGAACCAAAGACGAAACAATGGTTCTCAAGGCCGGCGACACCGTTCTCTATGGCAAATACTCGGGCCAGGAGATTGAGTTCGAAGGCAAGAAGTACCTCATGATGCGTCAGAGCGACGTAATGGCCGTGCTGGCTTAATTCCGGTAAGTAAATCAAACAAACAAAACAATCAAAACTATGGCTAAAGAAATCAAATTCAATACAGATGCCCGCGACCTTCTCAAGAAGGGCGTCGATCAGTTGGCCGATGCAGTGAAAGTAACACTGGGTCCCAAAGGCCGCAACGTAATCATTGAGAAGAAATTCGGTGCTCCCCACATCACCAAAGACGGTGTGACGGTGGCCAAAGAAATAGAATTGAGCGACCCCTTCGAAAACATGGGCGCACAGCTCGTCAAGGAAGTGGCTTCCAAGACAGGTGACGATGCCGGCGACGGCACAACGACCGCTACCGTACTGGCTCAGGCCATCATCGGTGTAGGTCTCAAGAATGTGACCGCAGGCGCCAATCCCATGGAGCTCAAGCGCGGTATCGACAAAGCTGTGGCCAAGGTGGTGGAAAACATCAAGTCGCAGAGCGAAGAAATCGGCGACGACTACAACAAGATTGAGAACGTAGCCCGCGTTTCGGCCAACAACGACGAGGAAATCGGACGTCTGGTAGCCGAAGCCATGAAGACCGTCAAGAAAGAAGGTGTCATCACCGTAGAGGAAGCCAAGGGTACCGACACCACCGTTGATGTGGTAGAAGGTATGCAGTTCGACCGCGGTTACATCTCACCCTACTTTGTGAACAACAGCGAGAAGATGACCTGCGAGATGGACCAGCCCGCCATCCTCATCTACGACAAGAAGATTTCCAACCTTCAGGATCTCCTTCCCGTACTCGAACCCGTAGCCAAGAGCGGTCAGCCCTTGCTCATCATTGCCGAGGACGTTGACAGCCAGGCACTCGCCACGCTCGTACTCAACAGCCTCCGCGGTTCGCTCAAAATTTGTGCCGTCAAGGCTCCCGGTTTCGGCGACCGTCGCAAGGAAATGCTCCAGGATATCGCCATCCTCACCGGCGGCACCGTCATCAGCGAGGAGGTGGGTCTCAAGCTTGAGAACGCTACGCCCGAGATGTTGGGTCGTGCCGACAAGGTGACCATCGACAAGGAGAAGACCACCATCGTGGACGGCGCAGGCGACAAGAACGCCATCAAGGAGCGCATCAATGTCATCAAAGCCCAAATCGAGAAGACCACTTCCGACTACGACCGCGACAAACTCAAAGAACGACTCGCAAAACTCGCCGGCGGTGTGGCTGTGCTCCACGTGGGCGCTCCCTCCGAAGTCGAGATGAAGGAGAAGAAAGACCGTGTGGATGACGCTCTCTGTGCTACGCGTGCCGCTATGGCCGAGGGTATCGTTCCCGGCGGCGGTGTGGCTTACATCCGCGCCATTCCCGCTCTCGAAGGCCTCAAGGGCGATACCGAGGACGAAACCGTAGGTATCGAGATTGTGAAGCGTGCCATCGAGGAACCTCTCCGTCAGATTGTGGCCAACTCCGGCAAGGAGGGCGCTGTGATTGTTCAGAAGGTAAAGGAAGGCAAGGGCGATTTCGGCTACAATGCCCGCACCGACAAGTTCGAGAACTTCCACGCTGCCGGCGTGATTGATCCCGCCAAGGTGACCCGTGTGGCTCTCGAGAATGCAGCTTCCATCGCCGGTATGTTCCTCACCACCGAGTGTGTGGTTGCCGACAAGAAGGAAGAGAACCCGATGCCTGCAGCAGCTCCCGGCATGGGCGGCGGCATGGGCGGCATGATGTAATCACAAGGCTTGTTCCATATTAAATAATTAGTAAAGTAGGGGCGTGTCAGTTGTCTGACACGCCCTGATTATTTGTCTTCGGTGAATAATTTTTCGCGAGGGGAGGAGCCGGGCTCTCAGAGGGAGGCGGATTGTGTGGTTCGGCTGTTGCGGAACGATGCCAGCCAAAGACCCGCCATCGTGAGCGCAGCATTGACAAGGAGGAGTTCGTAGCCCATCTTGTAGCCATTGAACCAGGCTTCGGAGTTCTGGGCTATGACAAACGAGAGTACAGGCGAAATGAGACAAATGGCCGGCACCCAGCCGTCGCGGGGTTTGAGCTTCGTAACGAGACCGAAGATGTAGAGACCCAGAAGCGGGCCGTAGGTATAAGAGGCCACAATATAGACGGCCGAGATGACCGAAGTGTTGCCGATGACCTTGAAGAGATAGATAAGCACACCCATCACGAGGACGTTGACGAGATGGACCTTGAATCTTGTCTTGGAGAGCTGACTTTCGTCTTCTTTGCGGTCGGCTTGCAGCAAGTCTGTCGTGACCGATGTGGTGAGTGCTGTCACCGCCGAACCGGCCGATGAGAAGGCAGCGGCAATGAGACCCAGAACGAAAAGTACCCCGACAACAGTAGGCAGGAGAGGGGTTCCGTCGCTATTCGTCATCGTGGCGAGATAAGGAAATAGCTCGTCGCTCTTGAGCGGAGCACCCGTCAGGGAAGTCAAAATGCCGTCGCGGAAGATGCCGAGATTGGCGGCATACTGATAGAGCAATACACCCAGCGCGAGGAAGAGAAGATTGACGGGCAGGAAGGCGAATCCGTAGGAGATGACATTCTTGCGAGCCTCTTTGAGATTTTTGCACGACAGGTTTTTCTGCATCATGTCCTGGTCCAATCCCGTCATTGCAACCGTAGTGAAGAGACCGGCCAGAAACTGCTTCCAGAAGTAGCGTGTGTCGTTGCCGTCCGAGAAGAACCACGTCTCTGACATCGGACTGCCGGCCACAGCGTTCCACAACCCACTGCCGTCAAGCCCCATGGCCCGGCACACATACCAGATGCAGAAAACGACAGCCAGCAACAGACAGAGCGTCTGGAGCATATCGGTCCATACCAGCGTTTTGACACCTCCGCGGAAGGTGTAGAGCCAGACGATGAGCATCGTGAGGGCAATGTTGAGCCAGAAAGGAACCCCGAGTGCGTCGAACAAAACCAACTGCATGACCAATGCCGTGAGATACATGCGCACGCCGCAACCCAGAAACTTCGAAATGAGGAAAAACACCGAGCCGACCTTGTAGCTGCGCGAGCCGAAGCGTTGGTCCAGATAGCCGTAGATGCTGTAGAGATTGAGCCGGTAATAGAGGGGGAGAAGCACGTAGGCCACCGCAAAATATCCGGCCGTGAAGCCAAGCACCATCTGCAGATAGGAGAACTGGGTAGCCGCCACCATGCCGGGCACGGAGATGAACGTGACACCCGAGATGCTCGTGCCTATCATGGCGATGGCTACCGCCCACCAGGGCGACTTGCGGTCACCTACGGCGAAAGATTTGGCTGTCGGGGCCTGATGGCGTGTTGTGCGCCATGTGACGTAAAAAATGATTGCAAAATAAGCCGCTATCAGCGCCAAAATCAGAGTTGTTGACATTTTTCCTGAATTTTTTGCTGCAAAGATAGTGTTTTTTCGGAAAATTTCATTATCTTTGCGCACAAATTTTTGAAAAAAGTGGACAGATTCGGTGTCAAAATACTCGGATGCGGGTCGGCAAAACCGACTTTGAGACATTTGCCAAGCTCTCAGGTGGTCGATTTCAGAGGCAATTTGTTTCTGGTCGATTGCGGTGAGGGAACGCAGCGCAGCCTCCTCAAATGGCACGTCTCGCAAGCCAAAATAGGGCACATCTTTCTCTCCCATCTCCATGCCGACCATTGTCTGGGATTGGTGGGACTGATTTCCACATTGGGGCTCGGTCAGCGGCAGGGAACGGTGGTGATACATGCCGAACCCGATTTCGAACGTGTCTTCGGTCCCCAGTTTGACTATTTCTGTCCGCAATTGTCGATGGAACTCAAGATTCAGCAGCACCCGACCGCTCATTCTTCGGTCATTTATGACGACGGCTCCCTGACGGTGAAGACCATACCCCTCCGTCACCGGGTTCCGACCACAGGCTTCCTCTTCGAAGAAAAGCCCCGCCTGCGCCATTTGAATATTGAACGCGCGAGGGAACTCTCCATCCCGGTGGCCTACTACAACGCAATCAAGGCAGGAGCCGACTGGACGTTGGAGAACGGGGTGACGGTGCCGAACGGGGAGCTGACAACCGACCCGGCTCCTCCCAGAAGGTATGCCTACGTGAGCGACACAGCCTGCACCGAATCCATCCTTCCCCTGATTCAAGGCGTGGATTTGCTCTATCACGAAGCCACCTATCTCGACAAAGACCGCGACAAAGCGATGCTCCGCGGACACACAACGGCTCTCCAGGCCGCCTCCCTTGCCCGGAAAGCCGGTGTGGGACATCTGGTGATAGGACATTTCTCCTCCAGTCTGCACAGTGCCGACGACGAGAAACTGCTGCTCGATGAGGCGCAGACGGTATTCCCGGACACCCTGCTGGCCGACGAGGGACTTGATATAGAGCTCTGAGCGTCGGGCGACAGACTTATCAATGATTCGCAATCAACCGTTGTCAATTATAGTATAAAGCTTTTTCTATGCAAGCAATGATTTTTGCTGCCGGTCTCGGCACAAGACTCAAACCCCTCACAGACGACCGTCCCAAGGCGTTGGTCGAAGTGGGTGGCAAAACCTTACTCGAACACCTTCTGCTTCGCCTGCGTGCCGTAGGAACCGACCTCGTGGTGATTAATATCCACCACTTCGGCGACCAGGTGATTGATTTCCTCGAGAAGAATAACAACTTCGGCATGAACATCAAAATCTCGGACGAACGGGACGAACTGCTCGACACGGGCGGCGGCCTCAAACATGCGCTCCATCTGCTGCATCCCGAAGAACCTGTTCTGATTCACAATGTGGATATCGTTTCGGAAATAGACTTGCTCGATATGTGGAATTCGGCTCAGGACCTATCGGAAGCCACCCTATGTGTTTCGCAACGTGAGTCCCAGCGTTATCTGCTTTGGGATTACGACCATCTGATGGGGTGGGAGAACAGCAAGACAGGGGAGAAGCGCGGTCCCATACTCGGCAAGGATGTCCACAACTATCTTTCGAAGCAGGCATTCAACGGCATTGCTGTCATCAAACCCACGCTGCTCAGTATCATCTCAAATTATCCCTCCAAAGTTTTCTCCATCATCGACTTCTATCTTACGGTCTGCGGACAGCATTGGATTCAGCCCTACCTCGTCCGGCTGGGGGAGACCCACTGGGTTGACTGCGGTAAGGTCGGCGCTCTGGCCGAAGCAGAGAAAATCTTAGCCGGCCACAATTATCAGCAGTTGCTCTGATGTGCAAAAATTGTCCGGTTTTGCAAAGTTTTTTGGTTTGCGTAATCTATTTTCTTGCGCATTTTAATCATTTTTTATAAAATATATTTGCAAAACTCGATTTTTTGCATTATCTTCGCGCCGTTCAAGGGGCAGTTCCGGTTCTCCGGCCCTCGGACTTGAGTGTGTAATTTTTTAACATTGCAAAGCAATCCAAATATCACAACTTCAATTTTCCTAAAATTTTAGGTATGGAAATTTCTAAAAAAAGAGTTTACACCTTCGGTAACGGTAAGGCTGAAGGCAAAGCCGATATGAGGAACCTCCTCGGCGGCAAAGGTGCCAATCTGGCAGAAATGAATCTTATCGGTGTGCCCGTTCCCCCCGGTTTCACCATTACTACCGATGTATGTAACGAGTATTATGAGGTGGGCAAGGACAAAATCGTAGCCCTGCTCAAGACCGATGTCGAGAAGAGTGTAGAACACATCGAGACGCTCATGAACTCGAAGTTCGGCGACGTGAAGAATCCTCTTCTCGTTTCGGTGCGTTCCGGTGCCCGTGCATCCATGCCCGGCATGATGGATACAATTCTTAACCTCGGTCTCAACGACGATGTTGTGGAAGGACTGGCTGCCAAGACCGGCAATCCCCGTTTCGCATGGGATTCCTATCGTCGTTTCGTGCAGATGTACGGCGATGTGGTGATGGGCCTCAAACCCGTCAACAAGACCGATATCGACCCCTTCGAAGCCATCATCGAGAAGGTGAAGGAAGAGTATAAGGTGACCCTCGACAAGGATCTTCCCGTTGAAGCTCTCCGGAAACTCGTTTCCCTCTTCAAGAAGGCCATCAAGGAGCGCACCGGCAAGGACTTCCCCTCCGATCCCAAGGAACAGCTTTGGGGTGCCATCTGTGCTGTGTTCGACTCCTGGATGAACGAGCGCGCCATCCTCTACCGCAAGATGGAAGGCATTCCTGCCGAATGGGGTACCGCTGTTTCAGTGATGGCAATGGTATTCGGCAACATGGGCGAGACATCGGCCACAGGCGTATGCTTCAGCCGCGATGCTGCTACGGGTGAGAATATCTTCAACGGCGAATGGCTCGTCAACGCACAGGGCGAAGACGTCGTTGCCGGCATCCGTACTCCCCAGCAGATTACCACCGAGGGTTCGCGCCGCTGGGCACGTCTGAAGGGTGTCTCCGAAGAAGAACGCAAGGCCAAATATCCTTCGATGGAGGAAGCCATGCCCGGTATCTTCAACGAACTCAACGCTCTCCAGGACAAGCTCGAGAAGCACTATCACGACATGCAGGACATGGAGTTCACCGTTCAGGAAGGCAAACTCTGGTTCCTCCAGACCCGCAACGGCAAACGTACCGGTACGGCTATGGTCAAGATTGCAATGGACCTCCTTCGCGAAGGTCTCATCGACGAGAAGACAGCCATCCAGCGCTGCGAGCCCAACAAGCTCGACGAGTTGCTCCATCCCGTTTTCGACTCCAAGGCCCTCAAGCAGGCCACGCCCCTCACGGTAGGTCTGCCCGCATCACCCGGTGCTGCCTGCGGTCAGATTGTGTTCAACGCCGACGATGCCGCCGAATGGCACAAAGACGGACACAAGGTGATTATGGTCCGCATCGAGACCTCGCCCGAAGACCTTGCCGGTATGGCTGTGGCTGAAGGCATCCTCACCTGCCGAGGCGGTATGACCTCCCACGCCGCAGTTGTGGCTCGCGGTATGGGCAAGTGCTGCGTATCCGGTGCAGGCGCCCTCATGGTAGATTACGAAAAGAAAGTGGTAGTCGTTGACGGCACCATCCTCAAGGAAGGCGACTTCATCTCCATCGACGGTTCCACAGGCCGCGTATATCAGGGTAAGATTGAAACCAAGGCAGCCGAAATCTCCGGCGACTTCGCCCAGCTCATGGACCTCTGCAAGAAGTACACCCGTCTCGTGGTTCGCACCAACGCCGATACTCCCCACGATGCCGAAGTGGCTCGTCAGTTCGGTGCTGTCGGCATCGGTCTCTGCCGCACGGAGCACATGTTCTTTGAGGCCGAGAAGATTGTCGCCATGCGCGAGATGATTCTTTCCGAAGACGCCGAGGGTCGCCGCAAGGCACTTGCCAAGCTGTTGCCCTACCAGCAGAAGGACTTCTACGGCATCCTCAAGGCTATGGACGGATTGGCTGTCAACATCCGTCTGCTCGATCCTCCGCTTCATGAGTTCGTACCCCATGATGAGAAGGGCCAGAAGGAAATGGCCGAGACCATGGGTCTCTCCGTAGAAGAAATTCGCGAGCGCGTGGACAAGCTCATGGAGCACAACCCCATGCTCGGACATCGCGGCTGCCGTCTCGGCAACACGTTCCCCGAAATCACAGAGATGCAGACCAAGGCCATCCTCGGTGCTGCCATCCAGCTCAAGAAGGAAGGCTTCGATCCCCGTCCCGAAATCATGGTGCCTCTCGTAGGTATTCTCTATGAGTTCGAACAGCAGGAGAAGATTATTCGCGACACCGCTGCCCAGCTCTTCGAGGAAGAAGGCGTAGAGCCCATTCCCTTCAAGGTGGGCACAATGATTGAGATTCCCCGTGCAGCCCTCACGGCCCATCGCATCGCTACACGCGCCGAATATTTCTCGTTCGGTACCAACGACCTGACACAGATGACCTTCGGCTACTCGCGCGACGACATTGCCTCCTTCCTTCCCGTCTATCTCGAGAAGAAAATCCTCAAGGTCGATCCCTTCCGCGTACTCGACCAGAACGGCGTAGGCCAGCTCATCCAGATGGCCGTAGAGAAAGGCCGTTCGGTACGTCCCGACCTCAAGTGCGGTATCTGCGGCGAACACGGCGGCGAACCCTCGTCCGTCAAGTTCTGCCACAAGGTAGGTCTCGACTACGTGAGCTGCTCACCCTTCCGCGTGCCCATCGCACGTCTTGCAGCGGCACAGGCAGCAGTGGAAGGTTAAGCAAGGATGACTGAAAATCAATGAGTTAGGCGGACAACCTCTGTAAACAAGGGGTTTCCGCCTAACTTCTTAATAGGGAAGCCGTTCACTTTGACACACTTTTCGATGCGGAATGAACGGAGATGTTTAGAGAAAGTTGCGAGTTTTTCACCCCCATGTTTAGAGCGTGTTTAGAGTTCAGAATGACCGAGATAACAACAAGATACAGTATAACAAAAAAAACGTTAGAGATTATGGCAACACTGAAAGCATGCGTACAGAAGATGCGCAAGGACGGGTTCTTTCCTGTCTATATCAGAGTGACGCACAACCGCACGACAACGTACATCAAGACGGACAAGATGGTAACTATGCGCGAGTTGTCAAGGAGTATGGATATAACAGACCCTGTTGTGATGCATTTCTGTACTGCGCTCATTCTTGAGTACAACGAGAGGCAGCAGTAGAGGAGTAAATTCATTCTATGATAATAAGTTAAGGAACCTGTCTGCTTGGGCAAGTCCCTTTTTGGAATTTGAGATTATGACCAGAGAAGAATCATGTCGAATCGAATAAAT
>CALBPV010000050.1 GCA_937899265.1 uncultured Bacteroidales bacterium | reverse complement strand
ACGGTGTAGCTCTTGCCAACGAGTTCAACGCCCTTGGCACCCTGTACGGTCTGTTCGGTTTCGATACCTGTACCGAGTTCGAGCACGGTGTAGTTGATGGTCTTCTTCACGCCTTCGAGGGTAGCCGTAATGGCAGCCTTGCCGGGAGCGAGAGCAGAAACGATGATGGCAGAAGCGTTGGCAGCAGCCGTAGCAACAGCCTCAGCGTCAGACACTACGTTAGCAACAACTCCGCCGAAGGGAGCTACCGAGTAGTCAATGGTATCATTCTTGCCCTCATAGATATAAACGGTAGCATTGTCAGCATACTCGAAATCCTCGAGGAAGTTAATCAAACCGCCGTTCTGGGTCTTGAGAGAAGCGTTGTCGATGAGGACATCGGCAGTGTTCTTCTTCGACATGACGAGGAGGTTGATGACCGTGTCTTTGGCGAAGACGAGGGTGTCGATATACTGCGACCACTTGTTGGCAGAAGGAATGGTCTTGGTGTCCTGATATACATAGGTGCCCACCTTGCCGTCAACAGAAGGCACGAAGCCGTACTGGATGGAGGGCATCTTGGTGGCATCCTTCACAGCCTTGGCCATGAACGAGAAGTAGTAGGTACCCTTCTTGAGCTTGAGTTCGCGATAAGCGAGACGCTTGTTGCTGCTCTCGTTGCCAATCTGGATGGAAGCGTCACCCTCGTAAGCCTCTTCGGACTGGGTGAGCTTGGCACCGTTGCTGGCAGTAGTCTTCACGGAAGCCCAGTAGGTGGCAACATTGGAAGCCCAGGTTTCGAAGTCACCGTTGCGGAGCAACTCGGTGCCGTCAATCTCAACGACAGTGTAGGGATTGTCGATGGTCTCGACAACGGCTACGAAAGCCACGTTCTCGCCGGCAGCGGTGAGAGTGAGTTTCTCGAGTTCGGCGCATGCAACGATGAAGGTATCGGGATGCTCGAAGTTGCGATAGCTCGTAATCGTATCGATGGTCTCGGTAGTATATTCCGTACCGTTGATTTCCGAGAAATAAGTGGGACGAAGCGTAGCCGTCGTGTCATAAACATTGGCGTATGCAATGACGGAGAGCTTGGTGGCCAACTTGTTGGCGGGAACGGTAATCACAACCTGTTCACCGGCGGGAAGAGCGATGGCTTTGACGTTCTTTTCGTTGACGATGAGGTTGGGAGCGGCCTCAAGAAGGAGGTTCTTGTTGACAAGCTGGATGGAGAAATCCTCAGCGGCTGTGCCTTCAGCACCGATAATCTTGTTGGCCTTCGTACCGGGAGCACCATAGAGACCCATGTTCGAGAACGAAAGAACCGTAGCGCCCTCGAATTTCAGTTCGCTGGTGGGAAGGAAATCGGACTCTTCCTCAGCAGCGGGGTTCTCCTCGGTGAACTTGAATCCGAAGAAGCCCATCTTCGAACCGTTGCAGTGGATGTTGTAGGTGTTTCCTGCCTCTACTGCAAAGGTGACGGTGCCGTAAGACTTGGCAGCCACCTGATTGTTGTCGGAAAGCTCCTGAGAGGGCTCGCCTGCTGCAGCGGGGAGGTTGTACTTGGCAGTAGCCAAAATGTCCTCGGTGTCGTTCTTGACGAGCACCAACGTCTTGCTGGCGTTCAGAACCACGCCTGCAACGATGAAGCCGTCTTTTTCGACAGTGAACCGATAGGTTGTACCGTGCCAAACGCCGTCGGTCAGTTTGGGGTTACCTCCGTTGCCGCCGGTAGCAGCTACGAAATCGGCATCGACCCAGTTGGTGGCACCTGCAGCCTTACCTGTGGGTGTCTCGGTGTCGTCGTTCTGCGCGTACGTAGGCATGGTAAGCTTAACACCGGGCACAGAAGTAATCTCCTGGCCGGCAGTGAACTCATCATCCGCCTGGATGATGTAGTTGCCCTGAGCAACAGAAGTAGCGAAAGACAAAGAGAACAGGCCGGCAGCAAGCACCAAAACTGCTTTCATTTTGTTAATAATTCGCATATTAATGTGTGATAAAATTAAATTTGAGGTGCTGATGTGCTATGGATCCACTGGTGCACTCAGCACCTGATAAAGTTACCAGTGGACTTTTGAAACAGCCGTACTCTCCTCCCCGAAGGGAGAAGAGCGGGACTGGAATTTTGCGATTTTATTCGGCGAAGAATACCTTCTTGGTCTCAATCGTGCCGTCCGTATAGCGGGTGGTGACGATGTTAAGACCCTTCTGATAGTTCTTCACGAGCTTGCCGTCGAGGGTGTAGATGCGACGCACGGCCACATCCTTGATTTCCTTGCGGATGGTGTTGATGGCCGAGTTGATGTCGGCGATGTTGACCGGAGTCTCGTCGGGGTTGACCTCGTCCTTCTTGTCGGAGAGGAGCTGAACGCGACCGTTGGTCATGAGGTAGCGGAAGTCGAACCAGTACCATGTGGTGTCGGTTCCCACAACGTAAGGAATCTTGCGGGAAGCATAGCTCTTTTCGGTGAGGGTCTCTTCCTCGGCCTTGCTGTAGCTCATCTGGCTGGTGAGGCTGAGGGCAGAGATTGTCTCGGCATCGAATGCGGAGTCGCCCTCGACCACGGGCACGGAGAGTTCGGCGCGGAAGGTATATGTACCGATGTAGTCATACGCGAAGGTCTGTGCTATCCAGCCCGAGCCGGTGTAGTTGCCGGCGGCATTGGTGAGGGCGGGAGCTGCGGAGAACTTGACCTTGTCGTCTGTGCCGGGCAGGAAGACGAGCTGGCTAATCTGGTCGATGGCGGCCTGACGGTCGGCGTAAGCCTGCTCTGCGCCGGGATAGACGCTCTTGTAGTAAGTGCCGGCCACGGTGTCGCGACCCATGCCTTCGCCGGGTCCGTACCATACGAGGTTATGGCGATAGCGTTCGTTGCCTCCGTCGTAGCCGCTGATATAGTACTGCGTGTTGCCGTAGAAATCCGTGTAGGTGATGGTGTCGTTCATGCCGGGGAACTTGGCGTAGATGTTGGAGGCGTAGGTGATGGTGTCAATCCATGTCTCCTCGGCACCGTCGGCCACGGCAGCAGAATCCTGCATCACGAACTGGAGGTTGTCGTTGTAGTGGTAGAAAGCAATCGTATCGTTGATGGGGCTCATCTGGTTGGTGATGGGGCCGTTGATGAGTTGGTAGTTACCCTCCTTGGGAGCGGTCTTGAACGAACCGGGAAGCA
>CALBPV010000049.1 GCA_937899265.1 uncultured Bacteroidales bacterium | reverse complement strand
TTATGCTGTCATGCGGGTCTTTGTGGGGGCTGCCACGGAAAAATCCGGGTGCGCCTAAAATTTGGAACTAATCGCTCCTTCCCTTTATTCGTTCTTCTTCGTGGCGTAAAGACCAATCATGGCACCGATAAAACCGCCGGAACGGGCAGTGCTCAAGTTGGCACCGTCCACACCGACGGCAAGGGGATGCCAGACCCCGTCGTCACCGACGGTATATGAGAACGTGTAATAGCGTCCGTCGGCCTCGACCTTGAGGCGCACGGGAGCATCGTCGGAAGGCAGGAAGCATGAGCCAATGAGCATCTCGTCCTTCTCGGTGCGTTTCAGCACCAGCGCCGGACGACCCGCGAGGAGTGTCTTGCCGAAGACGAAATGGTGGTTCTCGTCCTGGAACAGGGTAAGTCCCGCCAAGCGTTTGGCCGATGTGGCGCGGAAATCGAGCTGCGTCTCGGCCGAGAAGGCGAGGTGCTGCTGGCGGCAGAAGAGAGCCGTGAGGGGCTTGGTTTGGCGAACACTGCCCGCCGAAGGATGAAGTACCAAGCCGGCATCGGTCAGGTCGTAAGCCCCGGCCGGAGGATTGCGGAGGAAGAGCCAGCGGGGATGTAGCGTCTGCGTGTCGAAGCGGTCAGTGTAGGTGAAATTGCCCGTCAGCGGAGCGTTGCCGGCAGGCTTCAGCCCCTTCTTGGCGACCACCGTGGGCACGGCCTCGCCACGACCGAGGATAACGGGCCATCCGTCCTCCCATGTGACGGGCAGCAGGAACGTCTCGCGTCCTGTGTTGTACATACCGTCCTCATAGGGCCGGCAGCCCAGAAAGACGGCCCACCATTCGCCGTCCTTCGTGCGTATCAGGTCGGCATGACCCGTAGATGTCACCTTGTCGGCGCGTCCGTCGTTCAGGTCGCGCTGCGTCAGGATGGGATTCGAGGGACATTCCTCCCACGGGCCTTGCGGTTGGCGGGCACGGAAGATGACCTCGCTGTGGCCGTCGCCCGTTCCACCCTCGGCGCATATAAGATAGTAGTACTTGCCGATGTGGTAGAGATGCGGGCCTTCAATCCATACGGGACGCTCGGTCACGTGGGTTCCGCCACGCACTATCTCGAGCGGCTCGCCCACGATGCTGTCGCCGGCCACGCTGAATTTCAGGAGGCGTATGGCACGCTGTCCCTCGTATTCGGGTTCACCCATGACGGGCGCGTTGTGGACGATATATGCCTTGCCGTTGTTGTCGAAGAGGAACGACGGGTCGATGCCGTCCACCTTGGGCAGATAGACGGGGTCGCTCCACCCCGAGTGCGGGTCTTGAGTCTTGACGTAGAAATTGCCGCCCTTGCCCACGTTGGTGGTAATCATATAGAAGGTGCGGTTCTTCTCGTTGTAGCTGATGGCGGGAGCGTAGATGCCGCCCGACACCCACTGTCCCTCAAGCTGCAACTGGGACTCGCGGTCGAGCACGTGTCCGATTTGTCGCCAGTTCACCAAGTCTTCCGACTCGAAAAGCGGAACGCCGGGGAAGAACGAGAAGGTCGAGTTGACAAGGTAGTAGGTGTCACCCTTGCGACAGACCGCCGGGTCGGGATAAAAGCCGGAGAGGATGGGATTGAGGAACTGGGAGGAAGAGTCGAAGGGCACGTCAAAACGCGCATCGGCACCCTGATAACTGAAATAGGAGAAAGTGGCATCCTGAGCAAAGCCGGGAGCGATGAGAACCGCGAGAAGCGGCAGAGAGGAAAGGAGGTGTTTCATAGCTGAAAAGCTGACAATTTAATAGTTTGACGGGGGGGAATGCACCCGGGGAAAACCCGGACGAACCCGACACGGAGCATTCGGAGAGGGTAGTGCCGAAGCAAGTATCGGGGGTACAAAGATAGCAATAAAAAGGGACATGGCCAAATGCCACCGTTTCAAATCAGCCCGGCCAATACGGATTTGAAACAAAGGAGCAGGGATTTGAAACAAAAGAAGGGAACACGGAGGACGCGGGAATCAGCGGATGACGCGTATGCTGGCTTCGTAGAGGGCGTAGAGAGGCAGGGTGACGAGAATGAGTGTGAAGATGTCGGGAGGGGTAATGACGGCCGAGACAATCATGATGACCACCAGGGCGTGACGGCGATAGCGACGCAACGTGGAGGCCGAGACCAAACCGAGCTTGGACAGAATCCAGACGAGCACGGGCAGCTGGAACACGAGCCCCATCACAAAGGTGAGGGTGGCGAAGGTGGTGACATAGCTCTCGAGGGTGATGGTGTTTTCTATCTCGGGTGACACCTGATAGGTGCCCAGAAAACGGAAAGCGACGGGAAAGAGGATGAAATAGTTCATCAGCACACCCACCACAAACAAGGCATACATCACACCCAGAACGGGCACCGCATAACGCCGCTCGTTGGCATAGAGAGCCGGTG
The DNA here is from genome assembly GCA_937899265.1 of uncultured Bacteroidales bacterium. Taxonomy (GTDB): domain Bacteria; phylum Bacteroidota; class Bacteroidia; order Bacteroidales; family UBA3663; genus Liminaster. Next base: position 3,219 of record CALBPV010000049.1, on the reverse strand, counting down.
CCACGAAGGAGAAGAGCTGATATATTATATAAGGAGAAGCCACAAGAGCACCCAAGACAAACGAGGCGGTGATATGCATCATGAACTGGGCACTCAGGTCGGTGGAAATGAGGCGTACATGATAGGGAGCAAACCGGAAATCGTAGCCTACAAGCTCCATGAGACGTTCAAGTGCGCGGTAGGTCACAAAGTCCCACTCCTTGGGGGCCAACAGGATGCTGAAGGTCCAATCCTTGAAGCAGAAAACCAGCACACCGGCGACAGCGACGGCCACGACAATGCGGAGAATCACCCTTCGGAGTTCCTCCAGATGTTCCCACAAAGTCATGTAGCCGGTCTGCTTCTCTTGAGCCATCGGTGCAACTCAGGCCTTCCCTGCAGTTTTGTCGCCGGAGGTGTCTTTGTCCTGTTGGGAGAGATTGTCTTTCTCGTCCTCAACGCCGTTCACACCGTCCTTGAAGCTCTTGACACCCTTGCCGATGCCCTTCATCAGTTCGGGAATCTTCTTTCCGCCGAAAATGAGCAGCACCACCAGTGCGATGAGAATAATCTCGGTAGTTCCGATAAATAGAAACAGCATAATCAAATTGACAAGTTACAGTTTTAAATTAAAAGCAAGCGTTCGTTCAGCCGGCCAGTCCCGCATGGAGGGCGTCAACCAGTCCTCCCTTGGTCGCGCCGGCCCGGCAGAGACCGCTGAGGAGACGCGCCACCATGTCGGCATGGGAGAGTCCACGGGGTTCGAGGTCAACAGCCAGAGCCGATGTACGATAGGAAACAGCTCCCGAAGGATGAATCATCACAAACACGGGGGCATAGAACTCGATGTGGTCCTTGAAGACCTGAGTGGCATCGTCCGTCTTGTAGAGCTGCAGTGCATCGGAATCTTCCATGACGACGATGTCGGCCTTCTCGAAGCATTCGATGATTTGCGGCATGAGCATCACGTTCTCGCCGTTGCCCAACCGCTGGAGTCCGGCATCATAGACGACAATGGCCTTGCGGTCGATGGCATAGCCCACGATATCGTCCACCACCCGGCTCACGGCAGACTCCAAAGCGTACTTGCCGCCGAACAACAGGATGTCGTCCGGGTCGATACGGGGCCAGACGGCATCGAGCCGTCCGGCCTGGGGATAGAGCCGGTAAAAGTCTTTGGCGGGACTGCCTCCGGCGTCGAGGTGCGACATACAGAGTGTCGTCTTTCCCTCATAGCAAACACACATGAAATCGGTCTTGACACCGTGAGCCTGCATATACCCGAGGGTAATCTTGCCCAAACGGTCATCACCCACCTCGCTGATGAGAGCGGCATCCAACCCCTGCCGTCCCAGCTGTATGAGAGTCTCGAAAATCTCTCCGCCGGGAGCACCGGACCGAGGCACACCGTCCTGAAGCGAGATAGTGTAAATGGTTTCTCCAATGCCAATTATTCTTGCCATAAAATCAGTTCATTGCATTTAATCGCTGCAAAAATAGCAAAAATTTTTGACATCTTGTTCATTTCTGCGATTTTTTTTGTATTTTTGCAGCGATTTTTCAGCATTCACTCCAAAATCATGCAAACGACACTCTCAAACGGCCTCCGCGCCATCCACATTCCGTCGGCCACCGCTGTCTCCTGGTGCGGCTTCATGGTGGACTGCGGCACACGCGACGAAGCATCGCCCGCACAGTTCGGTCTGGCCCATTTCATAGAACACATCCTCTTCAAAGGCACCCGCCACCGCGACTCGTTCCATATCAACCAAAGGATGGAATCGGTGGGCGGCGAATTGAACGCATTCACCACCAAAGAGAACACGACCTTCTATTCGGTGTTTCTGGCGAAGCACTTCCCGAGGGCCTGCGAACTGCTCTGCGACCTCGTAATCCACCCCACGGCCCCGCAGCACGAACTCGAAAAGGAACGTGAGGTGGTGACCGACGAAATAGAAAGTTACCTCGACACCCCCTCGGAAAATATCTTCGACGAGTTTGAGAATGTGCTTTTCGAGGGTCATCCGTTGGGTCACAACATCCTCGGAACGTCCGACACGGTGAGGACATTCGACTCCGCAACGTGCCTGCAGTTCATACGGCGGCACTATCGTCCCGACAACATGGTTTTCTTTTACTACGGTTCCACACCGGAGAACGAGGTTCTGCGCACGCTGGAAAAATATGCCCAATGGCCGACACCGGCGGAGGACGAACCGACACCCCCGCGCAGAACCGTTGTCCCGGGGTTCCCGTACGCAACCGCCGGATTCTCCCGACAGCTACAGCAACACACCCATCAGGAGCACGTGCTCCTGGGTTGTCCCTCCTTCCCCGTCGGCGATGACCGCGCGCCGGAGATGGCCATCCTCAACAATATCCTGGGCGGGCCGGGCATGAACTCCCGCCTCAACCGCGAACTGCGCGAACGCCGCGGGCTGGTCTATACGGTGGAGAGTTTCGTTTCGCCGTTTATCGACAGCGGCTACTTCTCTGTCTATTTGGGATGTGACCACAAAGACGCTGAAAAATGTATGAAGCTCTGCCGTCGGGAAATGCTCCGACTGGCCGAAGACGGACTGACAGCCAAACAACTTGAAGCCGCCAAAACGCAGTTGAAAGGACAATATGCGGTGGCTACCGCCAATCTCGAGAACATCGCCGTCAATGCAGCCAAAAGCCTGTTGCGTCTCGGCCGCATTGACAGCCTGGAAGACACCTGCCGCCAACTCGACAGAGTGACAGAAGACAGTCTGCGCGAAACGGCCCGACAGGTGTTCTGCCCGACCCGGATTTCGAGCTTCGTCATCTCCTGACATTGCCACTCCCGCATGGCAATCCGCCCGGCAGGAAGCCGTTTTTCACGGGGACATTGCTATTTTTCGGTCCGAAAATTTGGAGAATCCGACAAAAAGCGCTATCTTTGCAGCCGCTTTCACAAGAGTTTTCCGTCGGCTGACGGTGAAAATGAGGGGAAAGTGTCGTCCGAGGGCCATCTCTGATGAGGAACGCTACTCATTTATATGACCCGGCGCAAAAATGTTTAACTTTTTAATTACTACATTATTTCTATGGCAGATTTAATGAAGATTGCAGAAGAAGCTTTTGCCACCGGCAAAGAACTTCCCGCATTCCAGAGCGGTGATACGGTCACTGTTGCCTACAAAATCGTCGAAGGCGGCAAAGAGCGTATCCAGCAGTACCGAGGCGTAGTTATCCGTATTTCGGGTCACGGTACAA
>CALBPV010000048.1 GCA_937899265.1 uncultured Bacteroidales bacterium | reverse complement strand
CGTATTCCCCGTTATTAAATGAAAAAACTCTCTTCTTTTCCTCGTATTCCCCGTTATTAAATGAAAAAACTCTTGTTTTTTCGAACTTCTTGAACTTGGAACAAGGTATGAAACAGAAATTCAACATCATCGAGTCCACGTGTATTCCCGTGGAAATAGACAATTGCAATACTGACCTCATCATCCCCGCACGCTATCTGGCCTCCACGACGCGCGACCCCAAATTCTTCGGCGATGCCTTCATGCACGACCTGCGTTATGATGCCCGGGGCAACAAGGTGCCCGACTTTGTGATGAACCGTCCCGAATACTCGGAGCCTCCCCGCGAAGGTGTCCACGAAATCATTGTCGGCGGTCAGAACTGGGGCAGCGGTTCCAGCCGCGAACATGCCGCCTGGGCCATCAGCGGCTACGGCGTGCGTGTGGTCATCTCCAGCTCGTTTGCCGACATTCACCGCAACAACCTGCTCAACTGCTTCGTGCTGCCCGTCATCGTGAGCCGAGAGTTCCAGCAGGAACTGTTCGCCACTGTCAAGGCCGACCCCTCGGCCCGTGTGCGCGTCGATGTGCCTGCCCAGACTGTCACCAACCTGACCACGGGTCACAGTGAATCCTTCGAACTCAACGACTACAAGAAATATTGCCTCGAGAACGGCTATGACGATATCGACTACCTGCTCACCAAGAAGGACGACATCGTCAACTACGAGAGCCGCCGCTCCTGATTATGACGATAGAAATACTTGACACAACCCTTCGCGACGGCGAACAAACCTCGGGAGTTGCCTTTTCGGCTTCCGAGAAGTTGTCCATTGCCCGCAAACTCATCGAGGAAGTGGGTGTGGACCGCATCGAAGTGGCCTCCGCCAGGGTTTCCAAGGGAGAATTCGAATGCGTCTCGGAGGTCACCCGATGGGCTCGGGAAGCCGGACATCTCTCCAAAGTCGAGGTGCTCGGATTTGTGGATAACGGGGCTTCCATCCGGTGGATTAAAGATGCCGGCGGTACCGTCATCAACCTCCTGGCCAAGGGAAGTCTGAGACACTGTCAACACCAGCTCCACAAAACGCCCGAACTACATTGGGAGGACATCCGCAACAATGTGCATACGGCCATCGAGGAAGGGCTCGACGTGAATCTCTACCTCGAGGATTGGAGCAACGGCATGAAGAACTCACAGGACTATGTGATGGGCATGATTGAAAATCTCAAGGACCTGCCCATCCACCGTTTCCTGCTGCCCGACACCTTGGGCATCCTCGATCCCGAGGCCACGGGTTTCTTCATCCGCCAAATGACGGAACTTTATCCGCGACTCCATTTCGACTTCCACGCCCATAACGACTACGATCTCGCAGTGGCCAATGTGGCAGCTGCCGTCAAAGCCGGTGCACGGGGCGTTCACGTCACCGTCAACGGTCTGGGCGAACGGGCCGGCAACGCGTCCCTGTCGTCGGTGGTAGCTGTGCTCCACGACCTCGTCGGGGCAGATTTGCACATCCGAGAACAGAGCATCAACTCCATCTCGCGTATGGTCGAAAGCTACTCGGGCATCGCATGCGCCGCCAATGCTCCCATCGTGGGCGAGAACGTCTTCACCCAGACGGCCGGCGTACATGCCGACGGCGACAAGAAAGACAAGCTATACTTCAACGCCCTCCTCCCCGAACGTTTCGGGCGCACCCGCGAATATGCTCTCGGCAAGATGTCGGGCAAAGCCAACATCGAGCAGAATCTCCAACTCCTGGGCATCAATCTCGACGATGCTTCGATGCGCAAGGTGACCCAGCGTATCAACGAACTCGGAGA
>CALBPV010000047.1 GCA_937899265.1 uncultured Bacteroidales bacterium | reverse complement strand
CCTATTGCAATACCATCTGTCCCGTGGGAACGCTGCTGGGCACACTTGCCAACTTTTCGCTCTTTAAAATTCACATCGACGAGAACAAGTGCAAGCATTGCAAACTCTGTGAGCGGAATTGTAAAGCCGCCTGTATCGACATTGACGGGATGAAGGTGGATCACACCCGTTGTGTGGACTGTTTCAACTGTCTGGAACAGTGTCGTCACGGCGCTCTTACCTACGGACTTCATAAGCACAAACCCTTTGTCAAGCAGGCTCCTGCCGCAGATTCGCAACCCGACCGCGGAAGACGTGCGTTCCTTATGGGCGGCGCATCGCTGTTGGCCACAGCAGCGCTCAAAGCTGAGGAGAAGACAGTAGATGGAGGTTTGGCTGTCGTGCTCGACAAGAAAGCACCCCACAGAGCCACCCCCCTCACACCTCCCGGCTCGCAGTCGTGGTCCAATTTTACCAAACGCTGCACTGGTTGCCAGCTTTGTGTGTCGGAGTGCCCCAATGACGTGCTGCGTCCTTCGACCGACCTAATGCATCTCATGCAGCCCGAGATGAGCTACGAACGCGGACACTGCCGGCCGGAATGTAACCGCTGTTCGCAGGTGTGCCCCGCCGGTGCTATTCTGCCCGTCGGCCACGAGGAGAAAGCATCCGTCCAGATAGGTCATGCCGTCTGGGTGGCTGACAACTGTCTGCCCTACACCGACGGCATCTCCTGCGGCAATTGCGCCCGCCATTGTCCCGCCGGAGCCATCAAGATGGTGCCCTCCGATCCCGACGACAAGGAGTCGCCCAAGATTCCCGCCGTTGACGAGACGCGTTGCATTGGCTGTGGCGCCTGTGAACATCTCTGTCCTTCACGTCCGTTCTCGGCCATCTATGTGGAGGGGCATTCCGTTCATAAAATACTGTAAACCACTATGGAAACAATCAATCGTAGAGATTTTCTCAAGAAATTGGGTTTGGGCGGAGCTGCTGTGGCCGGAACCGCCATGCTGGCAAACTGCGGAGGAGAAGAGAAGGTACAGCGTGCCCTGGGTACCGTCGATGTCAGTCGCGAAGTGCCCACCGACAAGATGACCTACCGCACGAATCCCAATACGGGCGACAAGGTGTCGCTACTGGGCTACGGCATGATGCGTCTGCCCTGGGGCAAGGACGGTCAGATTGACCAGGAACAGGTCAACCGCCTCGTGGATTACGCCATCGAACACGGTGTGAACTATTTCGACTGCTCGCCGGCCTATCTCAAGGGATTCTGCGAGCCGGCCACCGGTGCGGCTCTATCGCGCCATCCCCGTGACAAATATTTCGTGGCCACCAAACTCTCGAACTTCAATCCGAAACAATACAAACGCGAGGAGTCGATAAAGATGTACCGCAAGTCGTTCGAAGACCTGCGCGTCGATACCATCGACTACTATCTGCTCCACTCCGTGGGCGGCGGCGGGATGGAGAATTTCTCGGCCCGCTATCTCGACAACGGAATGCTTGACTTTCTGGTGGAAGAACGGGTCAAGGGACATATCCGCAACCTCGGCTTCTCTTATCATGGCGATGTGGAGGTCTTCAACTGGTGTCTCGCCCAGCACGACAAGTACCATTGGGATTTCGTCCAGATACAGATGAACTACGTCGATTGGCGTCACGGTAACGAGCAGAACAAACGCAACCAGGATGCCGTCTATCTCTACACCGAGCTGGAGAAACTGGGCATACCCGCCGTCATCATGGAACCCCTCCTCGGTGGACGCCTCTCCAACCTGCCCACCCATGTGATAGAGCGTCTCAAAGAGAAACGTCCCCAGGACAGCGCTGCCTCATGGGCCTTCCGCTTCTGCGGCCACTGGCCCGGTGTACTCACGGCTCTAAGCGGCATGACCTACATGGAGCACCTACAGGACAACATACGCACCTTCTCGCCCTGCGAACCGTTGTCCGATGACGAACTGGAGTTCCTCGAGGAAACGGCCCAGATCATCCTCCACTACCCCACGGTGGCCTGCAACGAGTGCCAGTACTGCATGCCCTGTCCCTACGGCATCGACATTCCGACCATATTCCACTATTATAATAAATGTGTGAACGAAGGCAGAGTGCCCCGAAGCAACGAGGATCCCGACTACTTCCGTCTGCGCCGCAACTACCTGATAGGCTACGACCGCGCCCTGCCCAAGGTGCGTCAGGCAGACCACTGCGTGGGCTGCGGAGCCTGCACGCCCCACTGCCCACAGAACATACGCATCCCACGCGAGCTGCAGCGTATCGACCGCTTTGTCGAGAACCTGCGGCAGTTCAAAATCTGAAGGTCAGAGGCTGTTCGCAGCCCCCAAAGAAAAGAACGAGGCGCATCCCTTGAACGGGTGCGCCTCGCTTTGGTTTTGAATGTTCCCGGCGGGTTGTTCGGCGGAAACTATCCTGTCTGAACCCGCCGGTCAAAACGGCGACGGGAACCGGGGTTATTTGTTGTCTTCCTGCATGATTTTGCCGAATTCCTCCATGGTAACCTCCTTCTTGGTGAGGGTGAGTGCTTCGCGGAGGTAGGCAAAAATCTTGCGGCTCACGGCCTGATCGCGGAGCTGGGGACGCTGCTTGTCGTCCTTGAGAGCCTGAGCGACCCAGTTGTCAATCATCTCGTCGGGGAGCTGGCTCAAGCCGTACTGCATGATTTGTCCCATGATGACATACTTGGCCTCCTGCTTGATGTCGTCCTCGGTAACCTCTATCTTCTGGTCACGGACAATCTTCTCCTCGATGAGCTGCCAAGTGAGGTCCTCGAGCATGCGGGGGAACTCCTCGTCAAGCTTGGCTGCATCGCGCTTTTCATCGCGCTTGAGGAGCCATGCCTTGAGACGTTCCTCGGGGAAGGTGAGCTTGCCCACCTGCTTCTTGAGGGCGCTCTGAATGTCGCGATTGAGTTTGTATTCGGTTTCGTTGCGGAGCGATGCGGCGATGCTTTCACGGATGCGATCCTTGAAGAGGGTCTCGGTAGTGCAGTCCTCGCCGAAAGCGGCCTTGTAGAGTTCCTCGTCGAGGGCGGCATCCTGATGACGTTTGATTTCGGTGATGGTGAAGCGGAAATCGGCAGTCACGCCCTCCACTTCGTCCTTCTTGCGCTGGAGCACAGATGCGAATTCGGAGGCATTCTCCCAAGCCTTGGCGGGGTTGAAATCGACAGACGTGAGTTTCTTGGCTCCCACGAACTTCTTTTTCTCGTCCTCGTCCTTCATGAAGCGGGGATAAACGGTCGTATTGTCGGCACGGAGACCATCCTCCTTGAGGGTTCCATCGGCATTGAGCTCGCAGATGTCGCCCTTCACAATGTCGTTCTCTTCCACGTCATCGGCAACAACTTCCTTGCCGAACTGGTTCTGGAGACGGGCTACCTCTGTATTGACCATTGCGTCATCGACTTTGATGGTGTAGTTGGTCACCTTGACGCTCTTGTCGGTCTTGAGTTTGAATTCGGGAGCGAGGGCGATGTCGAACTTGACGGTGAACTTCTCTTCTTTGTCGAAGTCCACGGGCTGCTGCTCGCCGTTAATCATAGGCTCGCCCAAGACGTTGAGCTGGTTTTCCTGGATATACTTATACATGCTGTCGTTGATGAGGCGGTTCACCTCGTCGGCAACGACACTTTGGCCGTACATTTTCTTCACCAATCCCATGGGAACCATACCCTTGCGGAACCCGGGCATGTTGAGGCGCTTGCGGAGGCTCTTGAGTTGCTTCTCGACATCCTCGGCATAGTCGGCCTTCTCGATTTCGACAGCCAACACGATGTTGACGTCATCAATCACTTGCTTTGTGATATTCATCTTGCTTACTTAATTTATGATATTGTTTTTATTGAATTTGCAAATTTTTGCGGCGCGAAGATAGCGTTTTTTTTCCACATAGCCAAATAAAAAGCAAAAAAATTGAGATAAAACTCCCTTCGGGAATCACAATTGCGGTTTTTTGTCACCTCTACCCACGAAAATGCCGTCGATGCGACAACGCATCTTGCCTTGCGTGCAGAAGTCGAGGCGCAGTTGGTCGCCGGTATTGAGGGGGATGTTTTCGCCCGCGATGCGTGTTTTCATTCCGTTTTGGCGTTCTCCGGTCCAGAAGTCCACCTCGCGGTCGTTGATATAGAACCAAAAGGAAGCCTGTCCGGATTTCTCGTCGTAATAGTCGATGCTGATGCGGTAGCTTCCGCCGGGTCCGTTCCATACGCCTGTGAGCGATCCGGGACCGGCTTCGCCCACAGTGACGCTGTCGTTGCCGGCGCGGAACCAGGAGCCGTCCTGCCGTTCGAGGTAGGCATAGGCGCTGCGAGCCAAATGTTCTGCCTCGGTGCGTCCGGGACCAACGGGTCGGGCCGGTGCCGAGAAGGTCCACACGTCACCCTCGAGGGTCTCGCCGTCGGAGGTCACTACGTCGGCGCGCCAGCAGTAGGTCTGACCGTAGCGCAGCGGTCCTGGGGTACAAGAGGTTTCGGTGGTGATGGCCACCAAACGGAGGTCTGTCTCGTTGTCGGCCGGCCACAACCACACTTTGTAGCTACGGGCCTTGGCGGCAGGCTGCCAACGGAGAATCATCGGGACGGTGGGGCCGTCCCCGGGAGCGGCTGCCCGCAGTTGTGCATTCTGTTCGCCGTCGGCAGGAGCGGGTTGCGACGCTTTGGCAGAAGCAGTGGTAAAACGGTAGAGGGGAGAAATGTGGACTCCGTCGGGATTGACGGCCCGCACCTTCCACCAATAGGTCGTGGCAGGCAGGAGACGGATGGTGTCAAGGCTGACGGGACGCAGACTATCGGGCGAAGAGCCCCAGAAGACGGTGGCGCTCACCTGATTTTCGATGCGGCTGAAGAACGGGCGGATATCTGTAGTCAGACCGACAGCTCCGTTGCCGGGCCACAACAGAGGTTCGTGTTCCAATCCTTCCTGAGGCCCCGTCTGATTCGGAAAGAGCTCTCGGACAGCAGAGGTGTCGTCGAGCGCAAACCGGTAGTCATACCACAGGGCGGGCTCGAAATCGGTGCCTGTGGGGCGGTACTTGAATCCTTGGGGCAGGGGACGGGAGAAGTGACTGCCCCTGTCGTCGAAGAAGGCACATGAGGCATCGTCTGTACTCGTGGCGTACATTTGGGAGAACGGACGTTTGACACCCGGACCAAAGTAATTGTGCTCCGACAGCACGCGGGCTTGGGTGTGCATGCCGATGGCGTAGTTGCCGATGTCCTCATACAAGTTGCAGAACACGTGCCCCAAGCCGTAGCCGATGCGCGGATTGCGTTGGTCGGTACGGACGAAGGCATTGTGATGGTAGGTGGCACGGTTGCGACCGTTGTCCTCGCGGTGCATGGTACCCGAGTTGAGGAGGCAGGCTTTGTGATGGTCGTGGATATGGCAATAGCTCACGGTGAGATAGCTGCTGCCCACCGTGAGGTCTATCAGTCCGTCCCAGTCTTCGCGGTCAGGTTCGTCGCGGCTGTAAATGTCGCAATGGTCCACCCAGATGTGGTGGCTGTTGCGGGCGGCAATGCCGTCAGGGTCGGCGTGGTGGATGATGAGGTTTCGGATGATGATGTTGCTCTTGCCGCTGATGTTGAGACCGATGCCGGCCAGCTCAGCGCCTTTGACACCAACGATGGTTTTGTCGGAGTTCACCTCAATCACATCTTTGCGGCGGTTGAGGCCGTCACCTTCCAGCCGGCCCTCCACGATGACGGTGCAGGGTCGGTCGGAGGAAGCGTAGCGTGCCAATTCTTCGCGGGTGCGGACTCTCACGACCTCACCGGGGCTTCCGCCCGTGATGCCGTTCACGCCATCGTTGCAGTTGACGAATCCCACCGGTCCATACTGCGCCCAAGCGGTGGAGGGCAGGACGCAGACGGCAATCAGAAGCGGAAATAGAGCTCTGCGCAAAGTTGGTTGAAGTGTTTGTCGTAGGTGGCGCGGAAATCGTTCCAGTTATACTGCAACTGAAGCTTCAGGTTCTTGTGGATTTGGAACTCGGGGATGATGGAGTAGGTGCATTGGGCGGTGGTCCACGATTTTCCGGGACGGTAGGTCTGATACTGGGCATTGACCTTGAACCAGTCGTTGACAGGTACGCCGCCTACGATGTACCAGACATCGTCGTTGCCGCTGCTGTAGTGGTTGTGTCCCCACTCGCCGCGCACGCTCCATCCGGCCTTGTCGTCATACTTGAAGCCGAAGGCATATTTGTCGCGTTTTTCGCCGCCCGCTTCGCCTGTCCAGCCGAAAGCGCCTATGAAGAGGCCCTTGACGGGCTGGAACTGGATGGTTCCGATGTAGTCCTTTTTTCCGTCGGCATCGCTCTTGTTGATGCCCTCGCCGTTCCACACACCGGCCTGATAGTGGATGAGGTAGTGGTTGTCCTGTCCGATTTTGAGGAAGTCGCCCTGCACCTGGATGCCCTGGTCACGACCGCCGCCGCCCCAGGTGTCTCCCTTGTAGTCGGCTGTCATCTTTTTGGTGAAATAGGAGTAGTCGCCGGAGAGGATGTCCCAGGGGTTCATGGGGTTCTCGAAGCCGAAGGCGCGTTTGAACTGTCCGACCTTGATGCGGGCGAAGTCGTATCGCTGCCACTCGATGAAGACATCCTTCATGTGGAACTTGTCGTTGTTGATTTGGACTTGGATGCGATACTTGAAGTCGTTGAGGATGGTGCCGTCCACATAGGCGCGAATGAGGCGCTGGGAGAACCCGCTGCCGCCCTTTGCTGCGTCGCGGTCGCTGTATTCATACTTGCCGATGTAGTAGCCTCCGAACTTCGGGGCCGACGCAAAGCCCGTGACCTTGCGACCGTACTGCAGGGATGAGGAGGCGGATGTGCTGTTCTGCGGAGCTGCAGCCCATGCCGATTCGATGGCGTTGTTGAGAGCTGAGGTGACGAAGCCCGAACCTTCACTCTCGAGTTCAGACGATTCTTCGGGTGTTTCGGCCCATGTCGGGGTGGCCAAGCAGATGGCCAAAGTGAAAAGGAATGACTTTTTCATTGATTTTTGGAGTTTATATAATTTAGTTTCAAGTTATTATTAACGGGGACGAGAACGACATCCTGAAGGAAGCTAGAGAGACTGCATGTCGTGGAGTTTCTTATAGTATCCGCCTCGGGCGAGGAGTTCCTCGTGGGTACCTCGTTCCACGATTTCTCCCTCGTGGAGCACATAAATCTCGTCGGCGTTCCTGATGGTGGAAAGCCGGTGGGCGATGGCTACGGTTGTGCGTGAGCGCATCAGCCTCTCGAGGGCTTCCTGTACGAGCCGTTCCGACTCGGTGTCGAGGGCGGATGTTGCCTCGTCGAGGATGAGGATGGGTGGGTTCTTGAGGATGGCGCGTGCGATGGAGATGCGTTGGCGCTGTCCGCCTGATAGGCGTCCCCCGCGGTCGCCTATCATGGTGTCGTAGCCCTTCTCGCTCTGGATGATGAAGTCGTGGGCATTGGCGATGCGTGCGGCTTCGATAACCTCTTCCATGGTGGCGTTCTCCACGCCGAAGGTGATGTTGTTGTAGAACGTGTCGTTGAAGAGGATGGCCTCCTGGTTGACGTTGCCGATGAGCGAACGCAGAGCCGGAATGGAGACTTCACGCACATCCTTGCCGTCGATGGTGATGCTGCCGGAAGTCACCTCATGGTAACGCGGGATGAGATCGACGAGCGTCGATTTGCCGCTGCCGGACTGTCCGACCAGAGCGATGGTCTTGCCCTTGGGTACGGTGAGGTTGATGTGCTTGAGGATGTCGCGTCCATCGCTGCTGTACTTGAAGGAGACATCCCGGAGTTCTATTCCTTTCTCGAAGGAGGAGAGGGGCTTGGGGTCGGCGGGTTCGCGGATGGGATTCTCGGCTTTGAGTATCATGTCGATGCGGTCCATGGAAGCGAGACCCTGCGGCACATTGTAGAGAGCCTTGGAAAACTCCTTGAGCGGGTTGATGACCGAGTAGAGAATGACGAGATAATAGATAAACATGGCGGCATCGATGGGGGAGTGGTTTCCCAGAATGAGCCAGCCGCCGAAGAGGAGCACGATGACGATGATGATGGTGCCCATGAATTCCGACATGGGGTGGGCGGAACTCTGTCGGATAGCCATGCCGTTCATAGCGGCCACGTATGCCTCGTTGGTGCGGCGGAATCGGGCCGACATCTTCTTCTCGGCAATGAAGGCTTTGATGATGCGCAGACCACCGAGTGTCTCGTCAAGCTCTGTCATGATTTGGCCCCAGAGGGTTTGCACATCGGCGGAGCGGCGTTTGAGTTTTCGGCTCACAAGGCCCATCAGATAGCCCAGCACGGGCACGGCAAGCAGCACGAAAAGGGTGAGTTGCCACGAGAGCAGAAACATGGTCACGAAACATACCACAATGGAGATGGGGCTCTTGATGAGCATATCGACGGAGGCTGTGAGCGATGTCTCCACGACTTGGGCATCGGAGCTCATGCGAGCCACGATGTCGCCCTTCCTCTCTTCCGAAAAGAAGGAGAGGGGGAGGCGCAGCACTTTGTTATAGACCTCCAGACGGATGTCTTTGACCACGCCTGTACGGAAGGGTATCATGACAGCCGACGAGGCAAAGTAGGCAGCCGTCTTGATGCCGGTCATGACGATGAGGGCGATGCCGAAGACGACGAGGGTATAGAAAGCGCCGTCCTCCTGCGTCATCTGAGCCACCTTCCAGTAGGCGTCGTTGATGAGGGCGTTCTTTATGGTGTCGAAGTTCTGGCTCCAGTCCACGGGCTGGTAGGTATAAACTTTGCTGTCAATCTGGAAGAGGATGTTGAGAATGGGTATGAGTGCTGCAAACGAGAAGACGTTAAGCACCTGCGACAGGAAGTTGAGACCTACCGACCCCACAAGGTAGCTCTTGTAGGGGCGGATGTAGCGTCCGAGCACTTCGAAGAATTGTTTCAGCATAATGTCGTTTTTATCTGATGCGTATGATTTTGCCTCCCCGGACATAGATACCGGGCGGGGCACTTTCTTCACTGACGGGATGTCCATAGAGGTCGTAGAGGACGGTGTGCTCCGAGGCATAATCGTCCACGACGGAACCGATTCCGAGCTTGGCATCGCGTATGTGTACCTCCACCCCGTAAGGTTTGGGTTTCTGGCACCGGACGATGCTGCACTGCGTCTGGTCAAAGGAGGGTATGAAATAGAGGCTTATCCTGTAGGTGCCGTCCGGCATGTCGGACGGTACCGTGAATGGGATGCGGAGGGTGTAGCCGGGACGTTGCGACCAGGCATTGGTGGCAAAGACCCCGTAATAGTCCGAGAGGGTCAGATGGGTATAGGACCTGATGGAAAGTGCGGGCTCCAGTCTGCGAAACAGATGTCCCTCGCTGTCCTCCACCAAGAGTCCGAACTTGCCGCCCGGAGATTGCAGATGGTTGAAGTTGTAGAGATAGGAAGCCGTGAATGTCATCGTGCTTCCTGTGGTCATTATGGTGTCGGACACTCCTGACGGGAGTCCCAGTCGGGTGGCCTGAATGGCATTGTAACACGTCACGCCGTCCGTTTCGCGATCCAGGTGGGGCGCGATGTTGATTACGGCTCCGTGATTGACGTTGAAGGCATCGTGTCCGGCAGGCTTCAGGTTGTCCAACGCATACCATCCGTCGGTCTCCGTGCCCCATCCCCAAATCACATGGTATTGTCCGTCATCGTTCACTCCGTCGAGGATGAAGGCGTGAGAGGTGCTGCCGTTGTCTGCCGTGTAGAGCACCGGGCGTGCGTGCTGGAGTTCGTTCTGCAGGATGGCATCCCATTCCCCGTCCTCGAACCAGCTGCGGCTGAGGAAGACGGCTTCGGACGCGTAGCTGAAATGATAGAGGCCGGCGGGAACGGCATATCCGAATGAGGAGGCTTCCCGGGGGCCGAACTGCATACGGACGGAACCCCCCACATGGTAGTTGAAGCGGGCCAGTTCGGCCTTGTCGGCCGACTGAATGCCGTCGGCCGACATGGCATCCAGATTGTAGTGCTGTCCTTCGAACTGCAGGGTCAGCTGTTGACGGTCGGCGGCAGTAAGAGTGTAGCTCACTTCGTCCCTGCCCTCGGCATAACGATGATAGTGGATAATCTGGGCCAACGCGGTGGCCACACAGCCCGTGGCACTCCGTTCTTGTCCGAACAGAGGGCACTCGTCGTTGTAGGGCGAGAGTTGTGTCCAACAGTAGCCCTCCATCAAGGGAGCCACCGTCCGTGCAGACAACGGAGCCGACAGCAATACCGTTGCCGTCAGAAAGGCCAGCATCCGACCCCGATGTCCGTTGCTTGTGTTATTGCAATATGCCACGCCTGTTGCCATAGAATCCGTGGCAAAGGTAATTATAATTTTCGAAACTGCCAAATTTCGTCCCGATATTTTGCCCGAAATGGACATTTTTATGCAAAATTGCTTCAAAAAACACCGACTTTGAGACCAAAATTGCCTATACAATCCGTTCCGGGAGCGCAGTTGTGAAAGTTTTTGCGAATTTTTTTGGAAATGTTGCGAAAAACGCGTATCTTTGCAGCACGATATAATTGCAATCTCAAAAAACAACCCAAATGAGAGAAACCTTCAACGCGACCAATGGCTGGAAGGCATCTGCCGCATGTCGGTCGAACAGATTGAGTGGAAGACAGGCTGCACTGATGAGGAAATGCCCCCCCCAAGCGACACATATATATATAATAAGGTATAACCCCTATTGTTTTAATCAACTATATTCTTCCAAACTTCTAAAAACTGAATTATGAACATTTTGATTTTGCAGTCCTCACCGAGGGCCAAAGGCAATACAGCCTGGATGGCAGAAGAGTACAAGAACTCCGCTGAAGCAGCATGTCTTTAAAATCAGCGCACGAAAATGAAAAAAATCATCAACCTTTGGACCAACAACCGCAAATATAATTGTTTCGGCTGTTCACCAAACAATCCGTTCGGACTCCACATGGAGTTTTATGAGGACGGCGACTATATCCTCAGCACCTGGCATCCTCAACGCAACTATCAGGGCTGGGTGGACACCATGCACGGCGGTGTGCTCAGCACTCTCATCGACGAGACGTGCGGGTGGGTAGTGACGCGAAAGTTGCAGACCGCCGGCTACACGACGGCTTTGAATGTCAAATTCCGCAAATCTGTTTCCACCGACGATCCGGCTCTGACCGTTCGTGCCAAAATCGTCCGTCAAATGCGGAATCTCCTTTTCATGCATGCCGAGATAACCAATGCGGATGGAGAAGTCTGCGTTGAGGCCGAAGTCACCTATTTCATGATGACCCCCGAAAAAGCCCGCGAGATGGGATTCTCCCATTGCGAAGTGGAGGAGTAAGCTCTGCCGTTTGTGCGGAAAAAAGCGGAATGAGTTCTTTTTAACCCGAATTTTTGGAAAAATGGTGCCAAAAATCAACATTTTTGCTGATTTTTGGCTTTTTTTTTGTCAAAATGTTTCTTTATTTGAATTTTAATTTGTATCTTTGCCCCTGGAAAGTGCATTTTAACCGAATCACAAAGGATTGTAAACCGAATGCGTTTCCCGGTATATTATGACGTATGGACAAGGCGGCACGTACATCCATAGCAGTCGGCCGCAGCAGCGGTTGGAGAAGTCGGTCATCCCATGGGACAGGCTTCAGCGAAGCTGTGTTTTGAGTGCTTGAAGAGGTGTCTGGTTAATGCCTGAAATACAGCAGATTTCACAACCCTTCAAGTCGCAGCTGAAGTTCCCGGAACGGATAAAAGAAAGCAAGAATCGGGCAGAGTACAGAAAATATGTGGTAGAAACATAATATTTCTGGTACATAATCTTTGCGATATGAAAATGTGCGCTATGTGCTGTTCTTGAAGCAACAGTCCTCTGAAGATGCTTCTTGTCGCATGCTTTTCCCCGATGACGTCATTCGCCTTTGTTGACGAACAGACAACCGATTCGGGCGCAGGGATGTTCGGTTACAGATTGGGAAAAATCGTTTATCAACTCAACAATATGAATAATAACAACAACGGGTGGGATATTGTCATCCGGCCTCACAAAAAGTGGCTGGATTTGGACTTGAAAGGGGTTTGGAAATATCGCGACCTCTTCAAACAGTTTGTCAAGCGTGATATTGTCACGATCTATAAGCAGACGATATTCGGCCCGCTGTGGTTCTTCTTCCAGCCCATTTTCACCACGGTCATGTACATGTTCGTCTTTGCCAACTTGGCTGGCATTTCGACGGGCAGTATACCTCCGGCATTGTTTTACATGAGCGGTACGTTGCTATGGAACTATTTTACGGCATGTTTTACTACAGGTCAATTTGCATTTTCAGGCAATGCCGGCATCTTCTCCAAGGTTTATTTCCCCAGATTGGTAGCTCCGCTGTCTGGCATAACATCCGGATTCCTCAAAGTCATCGTTCAAAGTATTCCGCTGGTGGCCATTTGGCTTTATTACTGTTTCGATGAGACCGTTGGAATCAGTCTGACTTGGGAATTTTGTCTGGTTCCGTTCTTCTTTGTCATTTTGGCTCTCACAGGACTGGGCTGCGGACTGATTGTCTCCACGCTGACAGTCAAATATCGTGACTTGAATAATCTGGTGAGTTTCTTCCTGCAGTTATGGATGTATTCGACTCCGGTTATCTATCCCGTGGATGTTACAGCCGATCGCAACCTGTCCCGATTCCTTTACATGAACCCGCTTCAAGGAGTGTTTACGGATTTCCGCTACATGATTACCGGTATCGGAGAAATGGACTGGTGGTCGTTGCTTTACAGCGTTGTTTTCATGGCTGTTATTATGTTTCTGGGTATTTTGCTGTTCTCCAAGCAGGAGCGGACATTTATGGACACCATCTGATTTTTCAGAAACCATCCCAATACTGACAAATATGAGAATTACAGAACAAGACAAATCGTTCATGCGCGAGGCCATACGTCTGGCAAATGAGAGTGTGAAAAACGGAGGCGGTCCGTTCGGAGCCGTTATCGTGAAGGATGGACAGATTGTTGCCGGAAGCAGCAACCGGGTAACAATAGACAACGACCCGACAGCCCATGCAGAGGTCAACACCATCCGTCAGGCATGCCACAAGTTCGGCACATTCGACTTGTCCGGCTGTACGATTTATACCTCTTGCGAACCTTGTCCGATGTGTCTCGGGGCCATTTATTGGTCACGGTTGAGGAGAATATATTTCGGAAATACCCGAAAAGATGCCCGAGACATAGACTTCGCCGACGACTTCATCTACGAAGAACTGGAGAAGCCGCTGGAGAAACGTACTGTTCCCATCATCCCGATGCTGCGCGATGAAGCACTTGAAAGTTTCCGGTTGGGGTCTGAAAAGACCGACAAAACCGAATACTGATACGTCTTTTCCCCGATTGGGGGGGGCGATTCCCGTCTCAATCATTCTTTTCGAAATATATGAAAGCGTTATACGACCGCATCATGCAGGATGGCCGTTGCTTGGATGGGGGGATCCTCAAGGTGGACAGGTTTATCAACCACCAGATGGACCCTTATCTGATGAAACAGGTGGCTGTTGAGTTCATCCGTCGTTTTGCCGACAGCGGAGCCAACAAGATTGTTACGATTGAGGCATCAGGGATAGCTCCGGCCATTATGCTGGGTTATCTTTTGGAGTTGCCTGTTGTCTTTGCCAAGAAAAAGAAGCCCTCTACGATGGGAGAATTTTTGGTTACACAGATCCGTTCTTTTACCAAGCAACGTGAATACACCCTCGTGGTCAGTCGGGACTATCTGACCTCTGAGGACAAGGTTCTCTTCATCGACGATTTTCTGGCGTATGGTAACGCCGGATTGGGCATTGTCGATTTATGTCGGCAGGCAGGCGCTGAAATTGTTGGCATGGGATTTATCATCGAGAAGGAATTTCAGCAGGGACGGAAGCTGCTGATTGATGCCGGCATCCGACACATCGAATCACTGGCCATCGTCGAGTCGTTGGAAGGAAACAAAATTAAACTGAAGGATTGACCCCGGAGAAATCCATGTTTCTTCGGCAAGATAATTTTTTTTGTAAGATGAGTAATATAGCAATAAGCTTCGACCATGTCGGCAAGATGTATCAGCTCGGCGTAGTAGGTACGGGAACCTTGAGCAATGACATCAAACGTTGGTGGGTAACTTCTGTGCTCGGCAAAGAAGACCCCTTTCTGAAGATAGGACAGACCAACGACCGCACGCACAAGGCAGAGAACAGTTTTGTTTATGCCTTGCGCGATATAACTTTTGATGTGGAACAGGGCGATGTTATAGGCATCATCGGCAAAAACGGAGCAGGGAAATCGACGCTTCTGAAGTTGCTGTCTCGTATCACAGCTCCCACTACAGGTACCATCAAAGCCAAGGGGCGCATTGCCTCCCTATTGGAAGTCGGCACCGGATTCCATCCCGAACTGACAGGCCGCGAAAATATTTACATGAACGGGTCCATCATGGGTATGACCAAAAAGGAAATCGACAGCAAGTTGGATGAAATCATAGACTTCTCAGGTTGCGAGATGTATATCGACACTCCGGTCAAAAGATATTCTTCGGGCATGGCGGTTCGACTGGGTTTTGCAGTGGCAGCTTTTCTGGAGCCAGAAATTCTGGTGGTCGATGAAGTTTTGGCAGTGGGCGATGCCGAATTCCAGAAAAAAGCCATCGGCAAGATGAACGACGTGGCCACCAACAGCGGGCGCACCGTACTCTTTGTTTCCCACAACATGAATTCAGTGCGTGCCCTCTGCAAGCACGGTGTTGTCTTGAAGAATGGTATGGTGGAAATGACGGGCACTGCCGACGAATGTGTGGATTTCTATATGGAGACGAGTATCGAAAAGATGGTGGGACATACCATAGTTTCGTCGAAACTTCGCAAAGTACCTCGAGACCTCGAACTGGAGTATAAGGAGGTGAGGATGCTCAATAATCCGGAAGCGATGTCCACCGATGAGCCGCTGCAGTTGGAAATGAAGGTGCATCGCAACAAACCTTCTGTCAAAGTGGCGCAGTTCGGTATTTTCATCAGCAATTCTGCAAACGTAACGGTCGATGCCTGCTATACCGAGCAGGTTAACCTGCCTGAGAGCACAGATGATTTTATAGTCAGGGTGACGCTCCCTTCTCATCATCTGACCAAGGGAACGTATAAGGTGGACATGAACATCTCCCGTTTCGACTATCAGGCTTTTGCGCGTGACTATGATTTGATTTTTGATGCCCTGTCTTTTGAGGTCAAGTATGTTGATGCCGCTCACAAACAGTCCTTCACGGCCTGGCCACGGAATCTGGGCAACGTGATTATGCGCGATGCCGTTGTGAAGGTGAACAAAGCCTGACGATTAAGAAAACATAATATCTTTGGAATATGAGTAATACAGCCAATCCTTTTAAAAAAGATGTCATGCACATCGCAATGTGCTCTGATTCGAACTATGCAATGCCGATGGGTGTGGCGATGATATCTATATGTGAAAACAATCAGAATTCAGAAATTGTCTTCCATCTGGTTATAACAGATGAGGGGGAGGATAATGAGGCACGGGATAAAAAGCTGCAGCCTCTGCGGGAGATTGGCGAACGCTATGGCCAGCAAGTTGTGTTCTACAGCATCAGTCAGGAGCAATTGGCAGCATTCAAGTGTACGGGAGTGGGATATATCAGCACTACAGCGTTTGCACGTGTTTTTTTGCCTGAAATTTTGAGTACAGATATAAGCCGGGTTCTTTATATGGACTGCGACATTGCCGTAGATGGTTCATTGCTGCCATTATGGCAAACAGTAATGCCGAATGACTGCCCCTTGGGTGCTGTTATTGATGCCAACAGCCAACTGTGTGAGTATCGGCTTAAAATTCCACAGGGCATAAGCTATTACAACAGTGGCATCTTGCTTATGAATCTTGATGTATGGCGTCGTGAGGCAATTACTCAAAAGATGGTGGATTGTGCTGTTGCATACCAATATCCTCTGCTTGATCAGGATGTTATCAATGTGGTACTGCAAGGACGTATTTTGCCATTACCTGTCACCTACAATTTTCAGATATTATTTTATTTTGGTGGACCAGATACTTGGCATGTGGATAATGTGATAACAAAGGAGATTCATGCCACACTTGAGAAACCAGTATTAATTCATTACTTAACACCCAATAAGCCATGGAGCAACGAGTTCTGTCCTCATCGTGAAGTGTGGGAAAAATATTGTGACATGTCGCCTTGGCATGGTCTTCCCAAGCGACCAGTCTCAACGCTTCTGCAACGCAGCCGGGTATATCAACCGCTCGTTGAAGCATGGTGGTCCGACCAAGCTCTGGTCAAGGAATACCTGCCAGTTTTCGTCAATCTTATCAATGCGGCAGTCCGTCTGAAGAACAAGCATTTTTTTGTACATATTGCTACTTTGCCGATGAAGTGGATGACATGGATTTTGCGCAAGACCTACGCATGGAAGACCCGGAAATAATCAGATGAAGAGATTTGGATTGCATTTGCTTTGGAACAGCTGCACTCGGGGACTCGTCCTTTGGTTGCTCCGTTGGTTTTATCCAGTGAAACAAGGTCGTGTCATGTTCGTTTCATGGAACGGCGCACAATACAATTGCAATCCTCGGGCCATCGCCGAGGCTATCGCCCGAGATACTAAAGCTTTGGAGTCTTTTGAACCCAACTATGCCTTTGTCAATCCTGATAAATTTCCTGACGTACCAGCTCAAATTCACAAAGTAGAGATTGGTTCCTTGGAATACTATTATTTGCTCGCCACTTCCCAATTCATCGTTAGCAACATCCGTTTTGCAGGAATATATTTCCCTTATAAGAAAAATAGTCAGGCATACATCCAAACGATGCATGGAGGCCATGGAATAAAACGAGTGGAGTTTGATGCTGAATTATCTGCCGATTATGTCAAAAGTGCGCTAGAGGATACACGACGAACAGATATGATGCCTTCTGACTCTCGTTATTGGACGAATATTTATCGGACTGCGTATCGCTACACAGGAGAGGTGCTTGAGGTTGGACTTCCTCGTAACGATATTTTCTTTGCCCCGAATTATATCAAAGACGATCTTCGGCAACAAGTTTTTGAGACCGTCGGTCTTGATGATGAAAACTCAAACATACGATTATTAATTTATACACCTACATTTCGTGGCAATGGTCGTCGAGATGTATATGGATTTAACGTCGATAATGTTATTCAAGCCCTTGAAACTCGTTTCGGCGGACAATGGCATGTCCTTATCAGTTCACATCCGAATATGAGGAGTTATTATCGGGATATTTATGATTTCTCCCATCCCCAAACACACGATGTGGGAACTTATCCTGATTTGCAGGAATTGTTAGTTGTCAGTGATGTGTTGATTACAGACTATTCTTCTGCAGAGATGGATTTTTCATTGACAAAACGGCCCATTTTCCAGCTGATACGTGATTTGGCTGATTATGATCGCGGGACATATATTTCCCCCGTTGATCTTCCCTTCCCTTATGCAGAGAATGATGCAGAGTTGGTTCAAAATATCCTGTCCTTTGATGAAAAAAAGTATTTGTCAGATTTGGAGGCCTTCAATCGTGATATCATCGGCCTCAACGAGACAGGACACGCCTCCGAAGCAGTCATCCGTTGGATGCTGGAGAAAATGAAATCATAGGAGAAACTATGCGCGAGGTATGAAATATTTCAATGAATTGTTGAATCGGACAGAAGGTAGGCGTATAGAATTCAAGGCTACATTACCCTCGAACTCAGATATCGCCAAGACTGCTGTTGCTTTTGCCAATGATGCCGGAGGAGAAATATATATCGGTGTTTCTGATAACCCAAGGAAAATTGTCGGCATAGAGGAGGATGACCTGTTCCGCATGGAAGAGCAGATTGGCAATGCCATTTACGATCGTTGCTATCCGGCCATTTTGCCGGAGGTTTCTTTTGTTACGGTAGAAGATAAGCATTTACTTAGGGTTTTGATTTATAGGGGCAATCAGCCTCCCTACCATTTGAAGGCCGAAGGGAAGCGCAATGGCACATATATTCGTGTCGGTTCTTCTAATCGGTTGGCCGATGAAGAAATCATTCTTGATTTAGAGCGTCGTCGTAGAAATATTTCCTTTGATAGCGAAATCGTATTGGAAAAGACTGTGTCCGAATTGAATATCGATAGTTTCAAACGTCTTTTCAAAGATAAAACACAAGAGAATCTCGATGTACCGACTTTGCGTAAACTGAATTTAGTAAAGGAATCGCAGGGCAGTTTATATCCGACAAATGCATTGGTGTTGCTGTCTGATGATTCTATGCGTTCGGAGTTTTTCCCGAATGCTAAGATTGAGTGTGCCCGTTTCAAAGGAACCTCCGCGGAGGTCTTTATAGACCAGAAAACGATAGATATGGAAGTGGCAGAACAATCGGAAGCAGCATACGATTTTGTGTTGCGCCACATCAATCAGTCTGCTTGGTACGAAGAAGGAAGTATCTATACTAAGCGTCGTTGGGAGTATCCAATTAATGCTATTAGAGAGGTGATAAGAAATGCCGTGGTACATCGAAATTATGCCCTTTCCGGCAGGGATATTAAGGTGGCAATCTATGATGATATGATTGAGGTGACAAGTCCGGGATTACTGCCTCCCTCCATTGATTATTCAATGATGGAGAGCCGGCAGTCTGATGCCCCCAATAAGGTTTTGGCTCCCGTTTTCAAACATCTTGGGATGATTGACCAATGGGGGAATGGCCTCAAACTTATTGCTGCCGAATTACGTCAATATCCGAATGTTGATTTGGTTTGGAAAAATGTCGGTATGTCCTTTCAAGTTCAGTTTGTTTTCAAGGGAGATGACGTGAAAGCTGACGTGAAAGATGATGAAGGAAAAGGTGACGTGAAAGGTGACGTGAAAGATGGTGAAGGAAAAGGTGAAGGAAAAGGTGACGTGAAAGGTGACGTGAAAGGGTATGTGAAAGATGAGGGAATAGATGACATGAGAGGCTACGTGAAAGATGAAGGTAAAGATGAAGGAAAAGGTGAAGGAAAAGGTGAAGGAAAAGGTGACGTGAAAGGTGACGTGAAAGGTGACGTGAAAGATGACGTGAAAGATGACGTGAAAGATGACGTGAAAGATGACGTGAATCTCATTATTAAAGAAATTAGGAAAAATCCATCGGTAACAATTCCGCAACTGGCTTCTTTATTAAAATTTAGTGGCAGTAAATGTGACCGAATCCTGGCTAAGCTTCGCGAGCGAGGTATAATAACTCGTCAAGGAGGTCGAAAGGTAGGGTATTGGGTAATTAATCAAACAGAATAATGGATATCAGCATAATCATTCCAGTCTATAACGTCGCTTCATATATTGAGGTCTGCATGCACAGTATATGCAGGCAGACCTTTCGGGGAAACTATGAGGTGATTGTCGTGGATGATTGTGGGACGGACAACAGCATCGCATTGGCAGAAAGCATACTCAAGCAGGAACTCCCTCGGAATGCTGTTTTTCAGATTCTTCATCATGCGTACAACCGTGGCCTCAGTGCTGCCAGAAATACGGGAGATAAAGTGTCACAAGGAAAATACACGCTTTATGTGGACAGTGACGACCAACTGATGCCCGTCTGTTTGGAGAAACTGTTCCAAAAGGCAGAGGAGACCCGGGCTGACCTGACATACGGAGCATACGAGACATTCTCCGAAGAGCATCCGGACGGCATTCAGAGTTTCCACGGTTCATACATCATGGCGTGGAACAAACTCATCCGCAAGGATTTCCTTACGAGACATCATATCTCATTCGTTGAAGGTCTGATACATGAGGATAATCCTTGGAACTTCGAGGTGTCGGTGCACCATCCGGTTACCGCTGTTGTTAATGAAGTTACCTATCGATATCTGATTCGCGAAAATTCTTTGCAGACGGGCAAAGATTATCAGAAGCATTTCTCTGCCTATTGTCAGATTCTGAGTGAATACAGCCGGATTATCTACAGCATGGGCGCTCAAGATGCTTACAAATACACTCATTATCTCGAGCAGCAGAAGGCTCTTTTCTTCTCGATGACTATGAAGAAAGGGACTCCCGAACAACTGCATGAACTCTATTCACTGATTCGTACCCTTGCCCCCAAGCCTAAATGCTCCAAGCCGGACTTTCACTACTATATCCCGGAATTCTTGGGTCTCTGGGCGTACAAAAAGTTCCATAAGTATCATTTGTGTTAGGTATAAGGATTTTCTGAGTTCAATGAACGATGATTAACAGTAAAAAGATATACTTGGTAAACCTGCTGATGGCCATCTTGCCGAACAGTGGAGCCCAGGGTCTGAAAACCAGACTCTATCGTTGGGCCGGAGCAAAAGTCGGTCAGGGTGTCGAGTTTTTCCAGGGCGTGAAAGTGCAGGGCATCGGCGAATTGGAAATTGGCGATTGGGCCTTTATCGGTCACGAAGTATTGTTTATGCTCAATGAGGGGAGCAAAGTGATTGTCGAACCTCAGGCTATTGTCGGTTCCCGATCAATTGTAATCACCGGATTTCATCCCATAGAACCCGGGGGTGAACGTGTTCTCGGGCGTGAAGGAACTACCAGCATTGTCCGTATTGGCCGGGGATGTTCCGTATCAACCAACTGTACGGTGCTTCCCGGAGTGACAGTGGGCGAAATGTCCATAGCCGCTGCCGGAGCCGTGATTACCAAAGATGTGGCGCCCTATACCCTCGTGGGCGGATGTCCTGCGAAGTTAATCAAGAATTTGAAGTAAGTCATGACCGGAACCAAAGCTCATCGCACATATTTCCTGGTAGCATGTATTCTGATGGCCTCGTTCATTCAGATTATTTACCCCATGCCGGGTCCCATGCTTTATATCTATGATTTTGCCTGCGTGTTTTTTATCCTCTCTAAAGCAGGTGAGGGCATGGAGATTAAGTTCCAATACGTACTCTTCCTTTTAGCCACAACGATAAGTATAGCAGGAAATAACATCCCCGCTTTTTTCAAGCCTTGGGAGAGATTCACCTTGCTGATTTTGGTCGTAATTGCCTGTTCTCCGATGATTTCCGGCCCGGGTGTGAATCGTGCCCGGCGACAGATTTTTATGGGTTCCCTATGGGCTTTGGTCATCATAGTTGCTTGGAGTTTTGTTGGTTATTTCACCGGACAGGGGAAGTATATTTGGGGCTTTGTAAACGGCTATATGGGTGTGACCGGACACCCCAATTTCCTCTCCTTCTTCATCATGGTGAGCATGGTGTGGGCAGCCCAGATGTTCTTCAGGTCTGAGAATATGAAGGAACGAGTTCTCTGTGCCGGTTTCTGGGTGGCATGTATCATCACCATTCTGCTTTCTGCCTCCCGTTCGGCAACGGCCTGCGGCCTGATAGGGACAATGTTGGTAGTATATTTTCGTTTGCAGAAGAACGCCGGAGGTATGATGACAACGGTGATGGTGCTCGTGGCTGGCGCTATTGCGGCGTGGCCGGCTTTGGCACCTTATACCGAAGCCATGTCGAAGAAAACCAATGACAATGCAGGAGCGGCAGTGGCTGCTACGCGAGGCTATATTTGGGAATTGAGAAATATGGAAATTGATGAAAGCCCGGTTATTGGAATCGGAGCCTATGCATGTGATATCAATCTCCCCAGTGCAGATGTTTTTTATAATGCCAAGACCGGAGCCATTGAGCTGGGCAGTTCCTATCTCGGCATGATGTCACAAATCGGATATCTAGGGTTTATTTGTTTCCTCCTTTGTGCGGTTCCGTTGTTGATAAAATCATGGAGGTATGCCACCAAGGAACGAA
>CALBPV010000046.1 GCA_937899265.1 uncultured Bacteroidales bacterium | reverse complement strand
TAGGAACCGCCGTATGCGGAACCGCATGTACGGTGGTGTGAGAGGTCGGTAAACGAGAAAGTAGGAGATAAACGCCTATGATTAGCGTTTACCTCCTACTCGATATCTGTAAATTTATGGCCTTTCTGAAGTCAAAATGGACAGAAAAGAGGAAAAAATGGAGGGGAAAATGAAATTTTTCGGAAATTTTTGTTTCCATTCCAAGTTTTTTTCCTATATTTGCAGCGATGATTCGCCCGCGATGATCGGTGAGCCCCATCTCTCTCATTATTATTTCACTCTCTCATTTTTCAGTTTCTTATGGAATTAAAAGCCTTTTCAGCCTACAAGAATCTCTCGGACCGCGTATTGGTCTCGCAGGTTCTGTCGCTGCCCCACAACGAGGAGGCAGCCGTCTTCTTGCTTTACTGTCGCTACGAGCCACTGCTGCGCAAGATTTATCTGAACTACACGAAGGACATGTCGTGGTATGACGACTGTATCGATGAACTTTTCATCCACCTCAAGGGAGCCGCCTGTGACTGGCACGGGCTGGCGTTGTTCGAGTGGAACAGCACCTTCGGCTACTGGCTGGGGAAGGTGGCGAGGAACAAATTCACCGATTTTCTGCCCCGTCTGATAGATAATCGCGTCAATCGCGTCTATATAGATGACGATGAAGCCGAAACCCCTTCCGTCCAATTGCCCGACAGGGGAGAGGACGATTACGAGCGCACCGAACAGAAAGTACTGCTTCTGGAGGCTATCAGCCTGTTGGAGGACGAGGACCAGAGGTTTGTGATTCTGAAGCGGCTGCAGGGCTACAACAGCAAGGAAATGGCCCTCCTGCTGAGGAAGCGCTGGGAAAAACACGGCATCAGGAAATTCAACAACCGGCACGAAGAGGTAATCCCCGATGCCGCATACGTGGATGTACGTACCCAGCGGGCCAAGGACAACCTGAGACGCATCATCGCCGCAAAATTCTAAACCCCAAAGAATGGAAATTACCAACGAAGTGCTGGCTGCGTATGCTGCAGGAAAGGTGTCGGAAGAGGCACGCAAAGCCGTGCGCCGCTATCTCACGGAGCATCCGGAGGAGCTGGAGACCGTCATGAGATGCATGGACAAGGATTGCGATTTGACCTTGGACTCCAAGGATCGGAGTACGGCAGCAGAACGCGGAGACTTCAATCAACGGCTGGAAGTCCTGTTGAAAGAGGTGACTGCCGGCCAAAGACGACGTTCGTCGTCGGACAGCCGTCCGATGGCATAGCGCAGTGGAACCGCGTCAGTTACGCCCGGCACAGGAATGCGCAGCTCAGGCATCGGCAAAGACCTTGCCGTCGTCGAGGGTGATGTGCAGTTTGGTGTAGGTGGAATGAAAATCGTTGCGGAGACGTTCGAGATAACGGCGCGATTCCCAGTGGCATAGGGGGAGGTCGTGGAGCAAATAATTGCCGCAGGATTCGGGTTCGGTGGCCGGTACGTGTGTCTGGGTGAGTATCCACTCGAGACAGGCGATGGTGAGACGGCGCATGTCTTCCACGGTGTAGTTGCCTATCATGATGATGTACATGCCCGTGAGGCAGCCCATGGGACCGACATAGACGACATCGTCCTTGGCCTCGGAATTGCGGAACCAGGTGGCCATGAGATGTTCCAGACTGTGCATGGCAGCGGGAGCCACAGCCGGCTCCTTGTTGGGCTCGGTGATGCGGAGGTCGAAGGTGGTGAACCCCTTGTCCTCGCGGGAAACGTAGATACCCGGCTTGAGGCGGGTGTGGTCGATGGTGAAACTCTGTATTACTTCCATAGGGAAAAATTGCTGATAGTCGTTGGTATTCACTCGCCCCAGTTCCGGCGGTCGAGTTTGCGATAGGAGATGGCCTCGGAGATGTCGTAGGTCATGATTTGTTCGCGTCCGTCGAGGTCGGCGCATGTGCGGGCAATCTTGAGGATACGGTCGTAGGCTCGGGCGCTGAGGTCGAGACGTGTCATGGCTCGACGCAAGAGGGCGAGACAGGCTTCATCGAGGTTGCAGAACTCGCGTTCCAATTGCGGATTCATCTGGGCGTTGCAGTGCACGCGCTGTCCCTCGGGACGAGCTGCATTCCAGACTTTGAAACGCTCAATCTGGATGTTGCGGGCGCGGATGACTTTCTCGCGCATCTCGGCAGACGACTCCCCGCGTTCGGTGTGGGAGACCTCTTCGAACGAAAGGGGAAGAATCTCAATCTGGAGGTCGATGCGGTCGAGCAGGGGGCCGCTGATTTTGTTGAGATATTTGCGGACCTGCGTGGGCGTACAGACACAGGGATGGGTGGGATGGTTGTAGTATCCGCACGGACAGGGATTCATGCTGGCGATGAGCTGTACGGAAGCCGGGTAGGTGAGGGAGTTCTTGACGCGGGAAATCTGAATCTGACGGTCTTCGAGAGGCTGTCGGAGGATTTCGAGGGCTTCCCGTTTGAACTCGGGCAACTCGTCCATATAGAGCACCCCGTTGTGAGCTAGACTGATTTCGCCGGGCATGGGGTTGCTGCCGCCGCCGGCCAAAGCTACGGAAGAGACCGTATGGTGGGGCGCACGGAAGGGACGGCAGGTGATGAGTCCCGTTTCGGAACGCAGGCCGGAGACCGAATGAATCTTGGTGGTCTCCAAGGCCTCGCCCAGGGTGAGAGGGGGCAGTATGGACGGCATACATTTGGCCATCATGCTCTTGCCGGCACCGGGAGGACCTACCATGATAAGGTTGTGTCCGCCGGCAGCTGCTACGGTGAAGGCCCGTTTGACAGCGGTCTGTCCTTTGACATCGGCGAAGTCGTTGCTGAAGGAGAACTGCGCCTTGTAGAAGAGGTCGCGGGTGTCGATTTGCTTCAGTTCGAGTTCTTCGCGGTCGAGGAAGAAATTGATAATCTGCCGCAGGTTGTCGGCGATGAGCACATCGAGATTATCGACCACAGCCGCCTCGACGGCATTCTCGCGGGGTACGATGATTCCCTTGAGGTGCATAGTACGTGCGAGGATGGCGTATGGCAGGCAGCCCTTGACGGCCTTGACGGAGCCGTCGAGCGAGAGTTCTCCGACGAGCATGTACTGCTCGAACTTGTCGGAGGGTACATGTCCGTCGGCGGCCAGAACGGCAACGGCGATGGGGACATCGTAGAGGGAACCCTCCTTGCGCACGTCGGCCGGTGCCATATTGACGGTCACGCTCTTGCGGGGGAAATGCATTCCTATCTCGAGGAGGGCGCTTTCGATTCGGTCCCGGCTCTCCTTCACGGCGGCATCGGGCAGACCGATGATGGACACCCGGCAACCGGGAGTCACTGTCGTCTCACAAAAGACGGGCGTGGCATTGATGCCCTGTAATGCTGCTGATATTGTTCGTGTGACCATAGGGTTATTATTAACGGGGACAGCCTCTCCCCAGCCCTCCCCTAAAGGGAAGGGGGACGAAACGGGGACAGCCTCTCCCCAGCCCTCCCCTGAAGGGAAGGGGGACGAAACGGGGACAGCCTCTCCCCTGCCCTCCCCTGAAGGGAAGGGGGTTATTGACGGGGACGGAAACGGGGGGAAGTTTCATTCTTCTTTTTGGTAGATGACGACTTGCCGATTTCGTCGGCAAAGCGCATGATGTTATTGTCGAGAAAAGTTCCCCATTTGCCCTGAAGATAGACATTGCCGTAAGCATCGGTAATAACGGCGTAGGGCACAGTGGAGATACGCCACTTGTTGACGCGCGGGTCGGAGAATCCGGCGGGATAGAGGGCGTGGATGCCGGGAATGTCGCGGACGAGGGACTTCCAGCGGGCGGAATCGGTGGCAGACAGGCAGACGGTGACGATTTCCATACGCTTGGGATGCTTGGTCTTGCGGGCGGTATGGCCGTAGAGGCCGAAATCGCGGGCGATGCGGTCGGTGACGTTGCGGAGACTGTCAACGGACACGCTGTCCCACTCGGCCCAGAAGAGATAGAGTTTGCCCGTACGTCCCATCTCGTGGGAGCGGAAGACCGTGTCGGGGGAGACCACGGAGAAATCGGGCAAACGACCCGACGTGATGCGGGAGGCAGCATCGAGATAATCGTCGATGCGGGTAACAATCCAATCGGGCAGAGTCGCCGCAGAGAGACTGCCCTGCAAGCGGCGCACCTGAACGCTGTCTTCAATCTGAGGCAACATTTTGAGCAGCAGGAGGGCGTTTCTCACGGAAGGATTGTCGGTTCTGCAGACAGAGTCAATCCAGTGGAGATGAAGGGCTTTGGAATCGGTGGAATTGAACAGTTCGTCCATTTCGGCCAACCAGGTGTTGACGGTGTCGGCTCCGAGATGGGTGAGCCGTCGGAGCGAGTCGATTTCAATCTCAAGATCCCACTGGCCTGCCGCGTACATCTGCCAAATGTTTCCCTTAGAGTCGAAGAGACGGAGTTCGTCGATGCCTGCGGTCTCTCCCTGCCACGAAAAACTGCCCCGCGAGACGGGAATCCGGGCATGGAGCAGTCGGTCGTGCTGATCGACCCACAGGGAGAGGACGCTGTCTTGAAGGATGCTGTCCTGATAGATGCGTCCCGAAAGACGGTAGGGACGGGGAACGGCCAGCACTTTATCATCGCGATGGAAGTCCATGCACCCTGCGAGCAGAGTGAGAGCCGTCAGCATCACAGCAACGAGCGGAACCACCGAGGGAAAAGAGGCAAGATGTTTCATGGGGGAGCGGCGGATTATAAAGTCCAGGTGGCACCGTCCTTGGTGTCCTTGACTGTGAAGCCGAGGGCAGCCATGCGGTTGCGGATGAGGTCGGAGGTTGTCCAGTCTTTGTTGGCCTTGGCCTGGGCTCTTACCTCGAGGAGGAGATCTACGGCTCCGGCCATAGCTTTGGCGTTGGAGTCATTGCCGGCTGCGGATGTCTCGTCGCGCAGACCGAGAATGTCGAATGCAAAGGTCTGTATAAGTTTGCGGAGGGCTTCGAGGCCGGCAGCATCGATGAGGTCGGCTCCGTCGAGGATGCGGTTGATGCGGTTGACGAGTTCGAAGAGACGGGACACCACGATGGGCGTGTTGAGGTCATCGTTCATGGCATCGTACATGGCGGTCTCTTCGTCCTGAATCCCGGCCAAAGTGGCCGCAGTGCGGTCGTCGGCTTCGGCCACCTTGATGCGCTTGAGATTGGCCACAGCCTCCATGAGGCGACGATAGCCTTTCTCGGCACCCTGAAGAGCCTCGTTGGAGAAATCGACCGTAGAACGGTAGTGGGCCATGAGGATGAAGAATCGGATGGTCATGGGGGAGTAGGCCTGTGTGAGTTTGGGGTGGGAACCCGTGAAGAACTCGTCGAGGGTGATGAAGTTGCCGTAACTCTTGCCCATCTTCTTGCCGTCGATGGTAATCATGTTGTTGTGCATCCAGTAGTGA
>CALBPV010000045.1 GCA_937899265.1 uncultured Bacteroidales bacterium | reverse complement strand
AAAACTTTTTGCAGGTCCATCGTCTGACGATAGAGGCTCGGAAAACTTTTTGCGGGTCCATCGGAGTCCGATAGGGTCGTCAACGCCCCTTTGGGGTTTCATCCGATTGGACGGGGGTCGTTGATGCTCCCAATCAAACTATTTTCGTACACAAGGTTTTGTCGGTGAGCCTGTAAATGGAGGAGAATCTTCCATTACCCACTCAAATCAACATAGACCCACAAAAAGGAGTCCGCCAAAAAGACGGGCTCCTGTTGTTTCATCCGGAACGGATTATTGCGTTTTCATCCGGAACGGATTTTCTTATTCTCCCGTCAGGAGGAGTTTGGATTTCTCGAGGGCCAAGTTGATGTTGGCACAGACATTCTCTTCGCCGATGACTTTGAAGAAGTTGGCGTGGTGAAGCTGTTCGTAAACCTTGGGCTTCACGCCGGAGAGGATGATACGGATGCCCTCGGCCTTACTCATTGTGCAAAGGTTGGTGAGGTTGTGAATGCCCGTGGAATCGACAAAGGGAACCTTGCGCATACGGATGATGCGAACCTTGGGACGGACGGGATGGGACAGGGAGCCCATGATTTCCTCGAATCTGTTGCCGGCACCGAAGAAGAAGGGACCGTTGATTTCGTAAACCTCGACACCCTCGGGAATGATGAGATGTTCGACAGCTCCCATATCGAGGTCGGAACTTTCGGCCATCGGGTCGATTTCCTGTTTCACCTCCGTGACATCGGTCACTTCCATCACGCGGCGCATCACGAGAAGACAGGCCACAATCATGCCCCATTCGATGGCGATGGTGAGGTCGAAGATGATGGTGAGCAGGAAGGTAATCCAGAGAATGACCACATCCCCCTTGGGATTCTTGAGAATGGACGTGAATGAACGCCAGCCGCTCATGTTGTAGGAAACGACAACCAACACGCCGGCCAGACAAGCCATGGGGATGTATTGGGCCAAGGGCATGAGGAAGAGGAAGATGAGCAGGAGAACCACCGCATGGACAATGCCGGCCACGGGGGTGCGTCCGCCGTTGTTGATGTTGGTCATCGTGCGGGCAATGGCACCGGTGGCGGGAATGCCGCCGAAAAGGGGCGAGGCGATGTTGGCTACGCCCTGGGCGATAAGTTCGGTATTCGAATCGTGACGGTCGCCAATCACACCGTCGGCCACTGTGGCCGAGAGGAGAGACTCGATGGCTCCCAATATGGCGATGGTGAGCGCTGGAGCCACCAGACCTTTGATGGTGAGCCAGGAAAGTTCGGGTACCTGCGCCCCGGGAATCTGGTTGGAAATGCTAAACCGGTCGCCGATGGTCTCGATAGAGGCAATGCCGGCAAATTCCTTGAGCAGGAGGGCCGCAACGGTCATCAAGACAATGGCCACCAAAGAGCCGGGAATCTTCTTCATCACACGGGGAGTGAGGACGATGACGACGATGCTGAGGATGCCGATGAGCGCACTCCAGGGATCAATGGTGGAGAAATGTTGGAAATAGCAGGCCCATTTCTCGATGAAGTCGGAAGGAACGTTCTGGATGTTCAGACCCAAAAGGTCTTTGATTTGGGTCGTGAAGATGGTCACGGCAATACCGCTCGTGAAGCCTACCACGATGGGGTAGGGGATGTACTTGATGATGGTGCCGAGATGGAGCACACCCAGCAGGATGAGGAAGACACCGGCCATGAGGGTGGCTATGGCAAGCCCCTCCATGCCGTACTGCTGGATAATGCCGTAGATGATGACGATAAACGCACCTGTGGGGCCTCCGATTTGTACGCGGCTGCCGCCCAACACAGAGATGACAAGACCGGCTACGATGGCAGTGATGATACCCTTCTCGGGCGATACACCGGATGCAATACCGAAGGCGATGGCAAGGGGGAGGGCAACAATGCCCACAATGATGCCCGCCATGAGGTCGGCCATGAAAGTTTTCCGGTCATAGTGACGTATCGTTGACCAGAGTTTTGGTTTGAATGCTAATGTCGGTTTCATTTTTATTTGGGTTGATGAATAGTCACCATTGTGGCCCCGCCTCCGTAATTCTGGAAGGACGCATCGTTGGCGGTGCACGCGGGGTAGAAGCGGCGGAGTTCGCCGAGGAGTTGTTTGCGGAGCACGCCTTCCCCTTTTCCGTGGATGAAGACGATACGCCGGCCCAATTCATGGATGTGGGCATTCATGGTCTTGTGGAATACCGAGAGTTGGTATTGGAGTATGGACCCGGCATCCATGCCTGCGGTGGAGTCGAGCAAAGCATCGATGTGGAGATCCACTTCGAGGGGTTCGACCTGTGGCCAGGGTTTGGAGGGTTTCTCGGGAGCATTTTGACGGACCTCGGTGCGGCTGTTGGTCTTCACGTCGCGCGTCTTCTCGCGAATGCCTTCGGCAATGCGTTTCTCGTCGAGCACCATCGGCAGCCAGGGACGTCCGTCGCGCACGACGGCCTGCAGCAAGGCGGGAGTGTCGAAGTAGTCGTTCTCGGTGAATGCATGGAGTTTCCAGAAACGGTCGGCATTCAGACGAATGTCGATATGCATCGGACTCTGCAACCGGAAGGTTTTCCAAGGTTTGCAGGCCAAAAGCTGGATGGCAAGGTGTTCGAGCTCTTCGAGTTCGGAATGGGCCACCGTGAAGAGTCTCATCTTGGTGTTGGGCTCAATGGAGCCGGCGAGTTTGAACGAAACCTGGTTTTGCTCTTGTCTTAAGTTGCTGAAGAGAAGGTAGTGGAGCAGGTAATTGCTGTCGTTGACCAGGAAACATTCGAAGTCGCACTCCGAGAGATGTTTGATGTCGGACGGCAGGAAAGCGAGCGAGACGGAAAGGGTATCGCCCGAGGGATTTTCGGAGAGGGGAGCCTCTCCCCAGCCCTCCTTTAAAGGGAAGGGAGAGGGCAGCTCAGACCACTTGGGGGTCGCAGGGACCGGGTTATGCTGTGCCGCAGGCTCGTCCGCAGGACGGGGAGCTTTGGTGTCGGAAAAAGCCTGAGAGCCGCGCATCGCGCTGTCGGGCAGCCGGCGGGGAGGAGCCTGTTTGGCGCGGACATGGCCGCGCGCACGTTCGTCGTCCTCGTCGGAAACAACGACGAGTTGAGAAACGAGGCAGGGAATCTCGAACCCGTCGGCATCCTCTACCATCACGGTATTTTTGTCTCGCAGTGCGGTGACTGTGCCGCCGCCCACTGCATCGAGAAACCGAACTTTATCGCCAATTTGTACCATTGTTTGTCATTTTTGCGGTGCAAAAATACGATAAATTTTTGAAATATACAAGGATTGTTTTGTTTTTTAAGAAAAAAACTGTATTTTTGCACCCATGAAAACGATGAATCCGCGAAATATCGAGATGTGCGACTACGATTACGAGTTGCCGGAAGAAAGAATTGCGAAGTATCCTCACGCGAATCGCAACGAAAGCAATCTGCTGGTTTGGCGCAACGGAAAAATGGAGAAGAAGCATTTCTTCGACCTCCCCGCCGAAATTCCGGCGGGAGCGATGATGGTGTTCAACAATACAAAGGTCATCCAAGCCCGTCTGCACTTCCGCAAGGAGACAGGGGGAGGGGTGGAGGTCTTCTGTCTCGAACCCGAATCCCCTCGGGACTATGCCCAGAACTTTGCCTCCACGGGGGAGTGCACGTGGACCTGTTTGGTGGGGAACAGCAAGAAATGGAAAGAAGGACCCCTCA
>CALBPV010000044.1 GCA_937899265.1 uncultured Bacteroidales bacterium | reverse complement strand
TGGTATGTGCCCCACCTTGGGTACCACCTCTTCGGCCATCAACGGTATGTCGATGGGTTTGGCTACGATGGCAGTGCTGATTTGCTCCAACTTCGTAATCTCTGCCCTCCGCAACCTCATCCCCGACAAGGTGCATATTCCTTGTTACATCGTCGTGATAGCAGCCTTCGTGACTGTTGTCCAACTCGTGCTTCAGGCATACGCTCCCGCCATCTATGAGACCCTCGGTCTCTTCATCCCGCTTATCGTCGTGAACTGTATTGTGCTCGGTCGTGCCGAGTCGTTTGCAGCCAAGAACACTCCCGGTGATTCCGCCATGGACGGCATCGGTATCGGTCTCGGCTTCACCGTCGCCCTTACACTCATCGGCGCCGTTCGCGAGATTCTCGGTACGGGCATGTTCTTCGGCATCAAGCTCTTCCCCGAGGAATTCGGTGCACTCACCTTCGTCCTTGCACCCGGTGCCTTCATCACCCTCGGTTTCCTCGTGGCTGTTTTCAACAAGGTTCTCAAAAAGTAATTAGTCAACAACTATGGAATATGTAATGATGATTATTGCCGCGATATTTGTCAATAATATCGTCCTGGCACAGTTCCTCGGTATTTGCCCCTTCCTTGGCGTTTCCAAGAAGACGGAGACCGCCGCAGGCATGGGTATGGCCGTTGCCTTCGTGATGTTGCTTGCCACAGTTGTTACGTGGTTGCTCTATCAGTACGTTTTGGTTCCCTCCAACCTGACGTTCCTCCAGACCATTGTCTATATCCTTGTCATCGCCATTCTCGTCCAGATGGTCGAAATCATTCTCAAGAAGGTATCTCCCTCGCTCTACGGAGCCCTTGGTGTCTTCCTGCCCTTGATTACCACCAACTGTACCATCCTCGGTGTTGCCATCGATGTAATCAACAAGGAGTATAACCTCCTCCAGGCTTCTGTCTATGCCGTTGCCACCGCTCTCGGTTTCGCTCTTGCCATCGTGCTCTTCGCCTCCATCCGCGAACAGCTCGAGATTTCCGAAGTTCCCCAGGGAATGAAGGGCACACCCATCGCCCTCATCACCGCCGGTCTTCTCGCAATGGCCTTCATGGGCTTCTCCGGCATCGCATAAAGCAACGCGCAAATCCATTATCGTTTGCGGGCGAAGGTGACGAAACAACGCACCTTCGCCCGCTCTTTTTGTTGCCGTCAGCGTCTTCCTCAGCCGACCGCACTGCTTCGGCAAGTCGTTGCTGGCAGATACCCTGCAATGCAGTTCCGCTCCGTCGGCTTTCCTTCTCCCTTCCCTTTAGGGAGGGGCTGGGGGTAGGC
>CALBPV010000043.1 GCA_937899265.1 uncultured Bacteroidales bacterium | reverse complement strand
AGAAACGCGACCATCGCAAGATAGGCAAGGAGATGGAACTCTTCATGTTCTCCGACCGCGTGGGCAAGGGTCTCCCCATCTGGTTGCCCAAAGGCACGGACATGCGTCTGCGTCTTCAGGACCTGTTGCGCCGTCTGATGAAACCCTACAACTATCAGGAAGTCATCACGCCTGGCATCGGCTCGAAGCAGCTCTATGTCACTTCGGGTCACTGGGCCCACTACGGCAAAGATGCTTTCCAGCCCATCCAGACTCCCGAAGAAGGGGAGGAGTATATGCTCAAACCCATGAACTGTCCTCACCACTGTGAGATTTACGCCTCGAAACCCCGCTCCTACAGGGAACTTCCCCTGCGTATCGCCGAGTTCGGCACGGTGTTCCGCTATGAGAAGAGCGGTGAGCTTCACGGCCTCACACGCGTGCGTACCTTTACTCAAGACGATGCCCACATCTTCGTGCGCCGCGACCAGGTGAAGAAGGAGTTCGAGAACGTCATCGACATCATCCAGAAGGTCTTCCAGATATTCAAGTTCGAGAACTATGAAGCCCAGATTTCACTGCGCGACCCCGCCGACAAAGAGAAATACATCGGAAGCGACGAGATTTGGGAAGAGAGCCAGAACGCCATCCGCGAGGCTTGCCGCGAGAAAGGCATGCAGACCCGCGAGGAAATCGGCGAAGCCGCATTCTACGGCCCCAAACTTGACTTTATGGTCAGGGATGCCATCGGTCGCCGTTGGCAGTTGGGCACCATTCAGGTCGATTACAATCTGCCCCAGCGCTTCAAACTCGAATATACCGCCGACGACAATTCGAAAGAGACACCCGTGATGATTCACCGCGCACCTTTCGGTTCGATGGAGCGCTTCGTAGCCGTACTGCTCGAGCACACCGCCGGCAAGCTGCCCCTCTGGCTCACCCCCGACCAGGTGGCCATACTTCCCATCTCCGAGAAGTTCAACGACTATGCCGGGAAAGTACGTGAGGAGTTGGACAAGAGCGGAATCCGTGCTTTCATCGACGACCGCAACGAAAAAATCGGACGCAAAATTCGCGACAATGAGCTCAAAAAAGTGCCTTATATGTTAATTGTAGGTGACAAAGAGCAACAAAATGGCGAAGTTTCCATCAGAAAACAGGGTGCCGGTGATGAAGGTTCGAAAAAAATCGCTATCTTTGCAGCCGATTTGGTTCAAGAAGTCGAGAATCAGATTAACAACTCAACCGCTAATTAATGGCTAACAACAACCATTCCAAAGGAGGAAAAGGCAGCTATCGCCCGAAACCTCAGGGCCCGAATCAACAACAGAAGAGGGACGAACGCGACAATCGCGGCAAGGAGAAAGAACTGCATCGCATCAACGAGCAAATCGATGCCGACAAGGTTCGCCTTACAGGAGACAACGTCACGCCCGGTATTTATTCCATTGAGGAGGCGCTTCGCATTGCCGAACGTCAGGAACTCGATCTCGTCGAGATTGCCGCCCAGGCCAATCCCCCTGTGTGCCGCGTGATTGACTATCAGAAATTCTGCTACCAGCAGAAGAAGAAAGCCAAGGAAATCAAGGCCAAGGCCGCCAAAATCGTAGTCAAGGAAATCCGCTTCGGTCCGCAGACCGATGACCACGATTTCAACTTCAAGCTCCGCCACGCGATGGATTTTCTCGCCGACGGCGCCAAAGTCAAAGCCTACGTCTTCTTCCGCGGACGTTCCATCCTTTTCAAGGAGCAGGGAGAGGCTATCCTCAACCGCTTCGTCGAGGAGTTGGTTGACTACGGCAAGGTGGAAGGAAAACCCGTTCTGGAAGGCAAACGCATGATTATCATGCTCCAGCCCAAGCCGGGAGCCCAGAAGCCCAAGCGTACGGCCGAACAGGCTGCCGAAGATGCCGCAATGGCGGCTCGTGAAGCTGCCGAAATCGCCGAAGACGCAGCCGACGAATAAACGAAAAGAAAGGCCTTCGGAGCCATCTTGCCGACGCTCCCGGCCGCTATTATTA
Source organism: uncultured Bacteroidales bacterium (assembly GCA_937899265.1). Lineage (GTDB taxonomy): Bacteria > Bacteroidota > Bacteroidia > Bacteroidales > UBA3663 > Liminaster. The sequence goes on along the minus strand of CALBPV010000043.1, from coordinate 48,273 downwards.
ACATAATTAATTTCATTCAACAAATGCCTAAAGTTAAGACTAATTCCGGTGCCAAAAAAAGATTCGCTCTTACCGGATCAGGTAAAATCAAGAGAAAGCATGCTTACAAGAGCCACATCTTGACGAAGAAGACCAAGAAGCAGAAGCGTACTCTCACTGCATTTGCCATTCTCGACAATGCAAACAAGAAGAACGTTCGCGAATTGCTCTGCCTGCGTTAAAATCATTTCTCTTACAGGTAATTTCTCTAAACATTAACAGGACAACCGCTCCGAAAGTTCAGCTCCGACTGACGCGGTAACCACAAAACAACATTTCAGTATGCCAAGATCGGTAAATCACGTAGCGTCGCGTAACAGACGCAAGAAAATCCTCCATCTGACGAGAGGTTATTTCGGTGCCCGCAAGAATGTGTGGACCGTAGCTAAAAACACATGGGAAAAAGGTTTGACGTATGCATTCCGCGATCGTCGTGACAAGAAGCACAATTTCCGCGCCCTCTGGATCACCCGTATCAACGCCGCAGCCCGTCTCGAAGGTCTTTCCTACTCTCAGCTCATGGGCAAACTTCATGCCGCCGGTATCGATATCAACCGCAAGGTCCTCGCCGACCTCGGAATGAATCATCCCGAAGCATTCAAGGCTATTGTTGACAAGGTGAAGTAAACCACCTTTGTCCGACAAATCCCCAACCCCGCATGGCCTCCTCCGTGTGGGGCTTTTTGTGTCCCAAATGTTAAAAATTTAACAATCCAAAACGGCGATTTGTTAAAAGGGGTATTTAAATAAACACACGCTTTGCCAATTGCCCAAAACCTGCTATCTTTGCAATGAAATTATTAAGAAAACAACAACAAACACCGCTATCATATAGCGTTGCCCGAAATTGAAATTATCATTTATTTCATAACTAATCTACAACAAACAAATGAAAAAGTCATTATTGACATTGCTCGTGATGCTCTTGGCAGTTTCCATGTCATGGGCACAGATTACTACGTCTGCCATTGCAGGTAAGGTAACAGATGACGAAGGTGAAGTGATAGGAGCCACCGTTGTGGCCACCCACGTTCCTTCGGGCACATCTTACGGCACCATCACCAATGCGTCGGGTAACTACTCGATTCAGGGTATGCGTGTCGGCGGTCCCTACACCGTCAAGATTTCCTACGTTGGATATCAGACACAGGTGTTCGAAGACTTGACTCTCGACCTCGGCAACACCTATCGTCTCAACGCCACCCTCAAGTCCGGTGCGGAGAACCTCGATGAGGTTGTCGTGTTGGGTACGGCTTCAAAGTTCACCAACCAGAAGACAGGTGCTGTCACCAACATCTCGGCAGCCCAGATTACGTCGCTGCCCACCATCACCCGCAGCATTACCGACTACACGCGTCTCTCGCCTTACGGCGGCAACGGTATGACGTTCGGCGGTACTGACGGACGTACGGGTAACTTCACGGTCGATGGTGCCAATTTCAACAACAACTTCGGTCTCAACGACGGTCTTCCCGGCGGCGGCAACCCCATCTCCATCGATGCCATCGAGGAGATGCAGCTCGTCGTTTCGCCCTTTGACGTGCGTCAGACCAACTTCCTCGGCGGTGCCGTCAATGCCATCACCAAGTCGGGTACCAACACCTTCAAGGGAACGGCCTACGTCTATCACCGCAACGAGAACATGCGCGGCGATGCCATCGAACGCGAAGCCATCAGCGGAGCCCGCAACAAGGACCAGCAGACCACGTGGGGCTTCACCCTCGGCGGTCCCATCCTGAAGAACAAACTCTTCTTCTTCGCCAATGCCGAATGGCAGAACACTCCCACCATCGCCCAGCGTTGGCAAGGAAGTGAGGACGGAGTGGCTGATGCCAACAACTATATTTCGCGCACCACGCTTTCCGACCTTGAGACTGTCAAGAACTATGTGGCCAACCGCTATGGTTACGACACGGGTTCCTATACGGCATTCCCCGCCGATGAGACCAACTACAAGTTCCTCATCCGTCTCGACTGGAACATCACCGACAAGCACCACTTGGCCGTGCGCTACAACCAGACCAAGAACACCCGCTGGAGCGCACCCAACGCCACCTCTATGGACGGCGGCACGCGCATGAGCGGCGCACGTACCTCTCAGTATTCGATGGCCTTCGCCAACAATATGTACTCTCAGGACAACATCGTGAAGTCTGTTTCAGTGGATTTGAACAGCCGCTTCTCCGAGAAGTTCTCCAACCAGTTACTCTTCACCTATTCGAAGCTCGACGACGTGCGTGGCACCAGCTCCTCCGAGTTCCCCCACATCGACATCCTCGACGGTGACATCACGGGTGGAGCCGGTGAGAACAACTACATGTCTCTCGGCTACGAGCTCTTCACCTGGAACAATGCCGTCCACAACACCGTATGGAACATCAAGGACGACGCCACCTACTATCTCGGTGCCCACAAACTGATGGCCGGTGTGGCTTTCGAGCACCAGATGGCCGACAACCAGTATATGCGCAACGGCTCGGGCTATTACCGTTACAACAGTCTCTCCGACTTCCTCTCGGGCGCTACACCTGAGATTGTCTGCCTCACCTACGGCTACGACGGCGAGAGCGCACCCGCTTCCCGCGTCACCTTCAACCGTCCCGGCATCTATGCCCAGGACGAATGGGACATCAACGACCGCGTGAAACTGACCCTCGGCCTGCGTTTCGACTGGCTTCTCTTCGACAACAGCGACCTCATGACCAACGGCGTGCGCTACATCGACGAAACAGGTCAGGAGGTGCGCAGCGGTATCCTTGGCCGTGATTACTACGACGGCAACGGCAACCTCCGTTACATCGACACCGGCAAGTGGCCCGACAACAGCCTCACCTTCTCGCCCCGTCTGGGTGTGACTTGGGATGTGTTTGGCGACAAGAGCTTCAAGGTGCGCGGCGGTACAGGTCTCTTCGCAGGCCGTCTGCCCCTCGTGTTCTTCACCAATATGCCTACCAACGGCGGTCTTGTGCAGTATCAGGCACAGCTCAACGCCAAGAACACCGACATGACCAAGTTCAACGGCGGCCTCATCACCGATGCCAACGGCCATGCTACTGCCAACGCTCTGCGTGACTATCTGATTAATGAATTGGGTCTGCCCTCTACGGTAACTCCTGCCGACGGCGCTGTGCCCAGCAGTATTTCGGCTGTGGATCCCGGCTTCAAGATGCCTCAGGTATGGAAGACCTCGGTGGCTGTCGATTACCAGTTCCCCGTCAACTTCCCCCTCTCCGTTACGGCTGAGGCCATCTTCAACAAGACGGTCAACGATGTCTGCGTCAGCGACTGGAGCATTCCTTCGGTAGGCGGTTTTGCCCGCTTCAACGGCGCCGACAACCGTCCCATCTATCCCTCGGGCTTCCGCAACGGCACCAAGGCTTTCATCCTCGAGAACACCTCTAAGGGCTACGGCTGGATTGGCAGTTTCGAAATCAACGCCAAGCCTGCCGACTGGGTGAGCTTCTATGCTGCCTACACGCACACGGTGAAGAAGGAGCTTACCTCCATGCCCGGTTCGGCTGCCGAGTCGGCCTTCACATACGTTCCCACCTACGAGGGTCCCAACAACATCAAGTTGCATAACGCCATCAACGTGACACCCGACCGTTTCGTGGCCGATGTCACCCTCCATGACAAGGGCAACAACCACTACTCGTTCATCTATGAGACTTGGCGCGGCGGTTACAACTACTCCTACATGCTCGCCAACGACATGAACGGCGACGGCTATGCCTACGATGCCATCTATATTCCCACCGATCAGGAAGTGGCCGACGGCCTTTTCCGCTTCACAACGGAGGACGACAAGCAGCGCTTCATGGATTATGTCCACAAGGATGACTACCTCAAGGAGCATCAGGGCGAGTATGCCGAAGCATACAGCGTCTATAGCCCCTGGGTGCACCGCATCGACTTCAGCTACAAGCACGACTTCAACTTCAAGGTGGCCAAGACCAAGCACACCATTCAGCTCGGCTTCGACATCAAGAACGTGCTCAACCTCTTCAACTCCAGCTGGGGTGTATCGAAGTACCTCAATCCCGAAATCGGCAATGAGGCTCGTATCCTCAAGTATGAAGGCGTCGATAAAGAAGGTTTTGCCACCTTCTCGACACCCGAGTCTATCAACGGCGATACCGAAACCTGGGTTCGCAACCATGCCATCGGCCAGTGCTGGTACGCTTCGTTCGGTGTAAAGTATATCTTCAATTAATATGGCGCGACAACGCTAAACTACACACCATTTAAATATAAAATAAGGTATGAAACTGAAATATATCCTTCCGTCGTTCCTCGCGCTCTGTGCCGGATTCTTCACATCGTGCAGCGATGATGATGACCCCACCTACCTCAGCGAGGTCAAAGTCTCTTCGTCCTACGTTTCTCTGGATGCCGATGGCGGTCGGCAGACCATCACCGTCAATGCCGTGGGCGACTGGTCGTTCGCCGATGTGCCCGAATGGCTTACCATTTCGCCCCTCTTCGGTTCTGCGGGCGAGACCGAAGTGACCTTCTCGGCACCTGCCACCACCACCAGCTACACGGGCACCGTATTGCTCAACTGCAACAACCGCACCCAGCGCATCAATGTGCAGCAGATAGCCGCTAAGGTTGAGACCCCCATTTCGCCCATCTCGGCCGTCATTGCCAATCCCGACGGCAACTACCGCGTGAGGGGTGTCTGCATCAGCAATCCCGACAACCAGTACGGCAACTGGAACATCCAGGACGAGACCGGCACGATTTACATCTACGGCACCAACGACAAGAAAGGCAACAAGGGCGCCTACCCCATCAGCGGCACCAACGGCTGGGGCTTCACTGTGGGCGATGTCATCACCGTTGAGGGTCCCGCCACGCTCTACGGCTCCACCATCGAATTGGTCGATGTGACCGTCATCGCCATCGAGAAATCGCTCATCAAGATTGAGGAGGGCGAAACGGCAGCCTTCGATGCCAACGGCGGCGAGTACATGGTACGTCTCTCCTACACGGGCGACTATCCTTCAATCGCTGTCGAAGAAGAAGCCAAGTCCTGGATAGGTATCTCTTCTATGGAGCAGACGGATTCTACCCTGAACGTCACCTTCCGTGTGGCTCCCAACACCGAGGAGGCTGCCCGTACGGGTGTCATCGAGTTTACGTCCAAGAGCGGTTCCAGCAGCTCTACGCTCACCTCGACGGTGAGCCAGATGGGTCTCTCGGGCACGCTCACCAATCCGTTCAGTGTGGCAGATGCCATCGAGTACTGCCAGACGCTCACCGGCGCCACCGCCAACGACTTCTTCGTGAAGGGCATCGTCTCCAAGATTGAAGGCGAGTTCGGCAGCTACGGCAACGCCACCTTCTGGATTTCGGACGACGGCGAGTTCCACGATGACATCACGCTCGACTTCGAGGGCTACCGCGTGCTCTACTTCAACAACGAAAAGTGGACCGAGGGTCACGCCAACATCTCCGTAGGCGACGAGGTGCTCATCTGCGGCAAACTCACGCTCTATAAGGGCATAGCCGAGACATCGGGCAACAACGCCTACATCTACAGCATCAATGGTGTCACCACAGACGAGAACGGTGTGGGCTCCGCAGACTATCCTTTCAACGTGACGGGTGCCATAGCTGCCATCGACGGCGGTGTGCAGGGCATCGTCTTTGTCGAGGGTATCGTCTCCAAGATAGTCTATACCTTCAGTGCCTCATACGGCACCGGCACCTTCTGGATTTCTGCCGACGGCGAGTTCCACGATGACGCTTTGCTCGACTTTGAGGCCTACAGCGTTTATTGGCTCGACAACAAGGCGTGGACCGAGGAAGACAGCCAGATTGCCTTGGGCAACAAGGTAGTGCTCTGCGGTAAGGTCACCAAGTACAAGACCACCTACGAGACTTCATCCAAGAACGCTTACGTCTATTCCGTAGAGTAAGCCTGTAACTCGTGCTTTAAATATCCACCCCCATATTCGGGGTGGATTTTTTTGGGGCTTCGGCCCGATACGCTAAAGTCGGGGCCTTCCGACCAAAGGGAGGCCCCCTCTCTTTCGAATCATCTGTAACCGCATGGAAAAAAACACTGACAAGAACCCCTCCGTCTGGAAAGGCGAATTTGTGAGATTTGCTGTGGTGGGAGTCATCTCCACAGCCATCCACTATGGCATCTATCTGCTTGCCATGAAGTGGATTCCCGTCAATATTGCCTATACGCTGGGTTACATCCTCAGCTTCATCGGCAATTTCTGTCTCACTTCCTATTGGACCTTCCACACGGCGCCTTCCTGGAAACGGCTCGGTGGCATGATGGGTGCCCACGGCATCAATTATCTCCTCCACATTTTTTTCCTCAACTTTTTCATCTGGCTCGGTATCCCGCCCCGTTGGGCACCGGTTCCGGTCTATGCCATTGTAGTCCCCATCAACTTCCTTCTCGTTCGTTTTGTTTTCAAGCACGGCAAGAAAAAGCCAACGGATTCCGATAGCGTCGGGCAGTAAAGATTGCGGTTCTCGAATTTTTCCCTCCGAAAATCCGTTTTTTCGCAAAAAATGCCGTTTTTCTCCCGGGAGCGCCGATTTTTCGCGCGAACGTCTTTCCTTTTCGGGGTGACAGACCGGCAGGCAGAGACACTCCTCGCAGGCAGTCCCATCGCTTTCCCCCTCAGCACTCCCCTCAATGTCAACAAAAGAAACGGCTCAACCCCAAGACACGTATCAAAAAAATCCCCCGCATCCGAGACGGGTGCAGGGGAAGGATAATATAAAGGAAAACTTTTGATGCTTAATCAGAGTCCGATGGTGCCTTGGTGCTCCTCGTCAAGAGCAGCATCGGCCTTTTGAGGATCTTTGGTGTACCACAGTTTGTAGCTGTCATCGCCGAATACCGTCTGATCGTTTACATACTCGAGGAAATTGCCGTAGTAGCTTTGGTTGATGATGGAAACACGTTCGTCAAGCCACTTGTAGTCGGTGCCTACAGCGAGTTTCTGTGCGGGCTTGCCTTGATATGCCGTAATCTCGTAGTAGCCGTTCTTATAGACGAAGATGCGTACCTGTGCGGCGTAGAGGAGTTCATCGGAGAACACTTCTTTCTGGGGTTCACAGGAAACTGTGCCGTTGTTGGTATTCACCATCGTCGTGGTGGCAACGCCGAACCACTCATGAACCTCCTTAATCCATTTGATGCCGGACATGGTGGGAGAGAAGTTGTTGACTTTCGTGTCAGTGTCGATACCATCGAATGTTACGAGGTAGAGGGGCAGTGTGCCGCCGGCAGCACGGAGCGTTACGGTGGTGTTGCTCTCGTCCTGAACTACATCGAACACAACGTCATTGTAGTCAAAGTCGGTGGCCTCAGCAGTGCCAAGGTCCTCTGCAATCACGCGGCGGGAATAGTACTCTGTTGTTTTGGTTTTGGCGGGGCTGATACGTACAATCCAGTCTGTGTAGTTGTCATCGCCGTCAAAATGTTTATTACCATTTACATATTGGGAAACACCGACGTTGGAGAACCCTGTAACACTATATGTGTGAGCCCATCCATTTCCATCATCTTCCGAATCATGGTATTTAGAGCGGAATGCCTCCAGAAGCATATCGTCAGTAATGTCTTCAGCCTTGTAAAGTCCGTCGATGGTAACATTCAAGTTTTCTCCGGATTTGGTTTCGCTTCCGGAGCCTTCACCCTCGTTCTCCGTCCAAACATGTTTGTAGTCAACGTCGAAACTGATGACAGTTTGCTCGGGCTGCATGCTCCCCTCGAAATCAAAGCATACATAGTAGTAATTGGCGTATTCGGAATTTTCGCCGAAAATCGTAGCTCCGGAAACAACAATATATTTGTCGCTGTAGTAACTGCTGTAGCTGTTGTGATAGCCAAAGCTTAGAGTTCCACTTTTGTACATATATAACTTGCCGCCTTCGTAGTTGCCTTCATTATTGGCGTTGTTGAAATCATTGAAATGAGTCCAAGAGGCGATATCGTCGCCTTGACTTTCCGATTCCTTGACGTGGAGATAATCCATGTAGGAAGCTCCGGCGATGGCATCATCCTCTCCTGTGAATGGAACGGAACGAGGTGACATGGTATCACCGGCCTTGTCTTGGGCACCATCCCATACTTGAGAAATCCAGTATTCGCTCCAATCCTCCTGTTCTACGGTTTTAATGTTCTCTACATCCTTGTTTACATAGTTGAATACACCGAGTTTCTCTTCTTCGGTAACGACAGGGTCATATTCCAAATTGAAATAATTGGCATCATGCCACTGGTTGCCGTTTTTGTTCACCGCACGAGTAACCTCTGGTGTCTCGAAGCCCCAGGTGTGGTATGCATCGGGTGTGCCGAAATTATCGACGAAGATTTCATTGAAGACCGTTTCACGTTCGGTCTCGGTGTTGTGTTTGGTCTCAAAATCGTACTCGCTGCTGCAAGCAGTCAGTACCAGGGCACCTGCTACCAAGGAAAGCCCTCTCAAAAGTTGTTTCTTCATAATCCTTTATTTATAGTATTTATTAAAAATTATTGAAATTCGAGATACTTGGACATCCGTAATGTCAAGTTGGTCAAGTTTGGAAATAGATTGTATTTTTCCGATTTTGGCGATGCAAAGATACACTGTTTTTTTTAAATGGAGAAGAAATTCGAAGAGAAATTTCACAAAGTGCCGTATTATTTGACAAAACCGCCCCCTCTATGGGGCTGAAAAGTTAAACAAAGTAACAAAACCACCCCTGAATGGTCGCCTCAAATCGTTATCTTGTTGAACTTTTTAAGTCTCTCGACCAGCATGTCGTCGGGGATGATTTGCTTGATGGCCGAGACGATGATGTTCAGCATCCTTTCGCGCATATAGTCCTCGCGGATGACGAGGGAAACGGTGCGGAAAGTCTTGTCCGAGAGTATCAGTTTGAGCCGGGGTCTCTGCTCTGCGCTCAGGATTTTCTCCATCAGCTGGGGCAGGATGGTGTATCCGCCGCCCACATCGACCATCTGGATGAGCGTGGGGAAGGAGCCGATGATGAGATGCGAACGGTGAAAATCGCTTTGGCGGGTGAGGTTGATGAGAGCAGGATAGCGGTCGTGGAACTCGGTGAGCTTCCATATCTCGCCGTCCAGAAGGTCCTCGGTGCGTACCCATTGCTGCTGGCTGAGGCGGTGGGAGCCCGAGACGTAGGTCATGAAGCGTTCGGTGTAGAGGTCAATGCCCATGAGGTTGGTCTTCTCGATGGTGTGGGAAGGCACGATGGCCATATCCAGCTCGGAACGCTGCATCTTGGTGATGAGCGTATCGACATGCTCTTCGTAGCACTCGACGGCGATGTTGGGATGTTCGGCACGAAGGAGTTTCACGAGGGTGGGGTAGAGGTAGCAGGCCACACTCGAAACGATGCCGAGACGCAGGGTGCCGCTCTCTTCGCTCCGCTCGGAAGCCACCAGCTCGCGCAGCTCTTTCGAATTGTGGAGAATGAGGTTCGCCTGGGCTATAATCTTCTTGCCCAGCGCAGTGGGCTCGATGGGACGTTTGGAGCGGTCGAAGATAATGACGTCGATTTCGTCCTCCAATTTCTGGATGAGACTGCTCAATGTTGCCTGTGTTACACCGCAAGCGGTGGCGGCGTTCACAAAATGACGGTATTTATCGACCGCCACAATGTACTCCAATTGTTGGAATGTCATAGCTGAAAAACGGATTATAGATGAAAATCGATACAAAGATAGAATTTTTCTGTTTGCAAGTGTCAAAAAAAAGCCGTAAATTTGCACCCGCTTTAGAATTTTGTTCATCTATAATCGTAATTTGCAAACTCTATGATACAAAAAGTAATCAAACGCGACGGACGAACCGTCGATTTCAATTTCAGCAAAATCGAGGATGCCATACGCAAGGCGATGGAGACCACTCCCAAAGGGGTCGATGCCATCCTGGCAGCCACCATTGCCGACAAGATAGCCAAAGAGGGCGATGCCTTGATGTCGGTCGAGACGGTGCAGGACGCTGTCGAGGTGGAACTCATGAACTCCGACCGCAAGGAAGTGGCTCGCGCGTACATCTCTTATCGCAACGCGCGTACGACCGCCCGCAGGGCCAAGACCCGCGAGGTGTTTGAGGGCATTATCGGTGCCAAAAACAACGATGTGACCCGCGAGAATGCCAACATGAATGCCGACACGCCGGCAGGAATGATGATGAAGTTCGCCTCCGAGACAACAAAACCCTTCGTGGACGAATATCTGCTTTCGGAACCCGTGCGCGAGGCCGTGAAGCACGGCTACCTCCACATCCACGACAAGGATTACTACCCCACCAAGTCGCTCACCTGTGTGCAGCATCCCCTCAATACCATTCTCCAGAACGGATTCCGCGCTTCCCACTCGGAGTCGCGTCCCGCCAAACGTATCGAGACGGCCAGTGTGCAGGCTTGTATTTCGATGGAAACTTGCCAGAACGAAATGCACGGCGGACAGGCCATTCCGGCCATCGACTTCTACTTTGCGCCCTACGTCAGGATGACCTTCATCGAGGAAGTCAAGGTGATCGAATCGCTCTATGACGAGGATTTCAGCGACCTCTATGCAGCCGACATCAAGGATTACCTCAAGCAACCCCTTGAAGGTCTCAAGGGCAAGGACCGTGTGCTCCAGCATGCCGTCAACCGAACTGTGGGGCGCGTTCATCAGGCGATGGAAGCCTTCATCCATAACATGAACACCATCCATTCGCGCGGCGGCAATCAGGTGGTTTTCTCGTCCATCAACTACGGCACCGACACGTCGGCAGAAGGACGTTGCGTCATCCGCGAACTGCTCCACACGACCTACGAGGGCGTGGGCAATCACGCCACCGCCATTTTCCCCATCCAAATCTGGAAGAAGAAACGCGGCGTGAACTTCCTGCCCGAAGACCCCAACTACGACCTTTACCAGTTGGCCTGCAAGGTGACGGCCCGGAGGTTCTTTCCCAATTTCCTCAACCTTGACGCGACTTACAACCACCACGAAGATTGGCGTGCCGACGACCCCGAACGCTACAAGTACGAAGTGGCCACAATGGGATGTCGTACCCGTGTGTTCGAGAATCGGTTCGGTCCCAAGACCTCCATCGGACGAGGCAACCTCAGCTTCACGACTATCAACATCGTGGCGTTGGCCATCGAGAGCATGAACGAGCCCACCGTAGAGAAACGCCTCGAAGTCTTCATGTTGCGTCTCAACGAGATGTGCGAACTGGCAGCCCGTCAGCTCAACGAACGTTATGAGTTCCAGAAGACCGCCGTAGCCAAGCAGTTCCCCCTCCTGATGAGCAGCCTTTGGAACGGTGCCGACAAACTCAATCCCACCGACCGCATCGAGCCCGTCATCAATCAGGGCACCCTCGGCATCGGATTCATTGGCTTGGCCGAAGCCCTCATTGCCCTCACCGGCAAACATCATGGCGAGAGCGAGGAATCGCAGCGCATCGGCCTCCGCATCATCTCGTTCATGAAGAAGAAAGCCGACGAGTTCAGCGACCGCTATCAGCACAACTTCTCCGTGCTGGCAACACCCGCCGAAGGTTTGGCCGGACGCTTCACTCGCATCGACAAGAAACGCTACGGCATCATCAAAGGCGTGACCGACAAGGACTACTACACCAACTCCAACCACGTCCCCGTCTATTACAAGTGCAGCATACGCCACAAAGCCGAGGTGGAAGCTCCCTACCACGACCTCACGCGCGGAGGCCACATCTTCTACGTGGAACTCGACGGCGACGCCACCCACAATCCCGAGACCATCTCGAAGGTCGTGGAACTCATGGACCAGCTCAACATGGGCTACGGCTCGGTGAACCACAACCGCAACCGTTGTATGGACTGCGGACACGAAGACGCCATCGAGGGCGAGGAGGTATGCCCCGAATGCGGCAGCCACAACATCGACAAACTCCAGCGCATCACAGGCTATCTCGTGGGTACCACCGAGCGCTGGAACTCGGGCAAACTGGCCGAGCTGCGCGACCGCGTGACCCACACCAAATAATAAAAAATCTTAAACTTCGGGGGGCGAATGAACTTTTTGCCCCTTCCGAACGTTTATTCTATAAACAATCATCTTCTATTCATTAACAACTAAACTCCTAACTCTATGAACAAAAAATGGATTTGTACCGTATGCGGGTACATACACGAAGGTCCCGAACCGCCCGAAAAGTGCCCTATCTGCAAACAGCCCAAAGAGAAGTTCTCTGAACTTCAGGACAACGGCGGTCTGACCTACGCCACAGTGCACAATCCCGGCGAAGCCAAGAACGCTCCCCAGGAATTCATCGATTTCTGCCGCGCAGAGTTCAACGGCGAATGTTGCGAGGTAGGCATGTATCTCGCGATGGCACGTCAGGCTGACCGCGAGGGATATCCGGAAATTGCAGCAGCTTTCCGCAAGTACGGCCTGGAAGAGGCTGAGCATGCAGCCCACTATGCCGAACTGCTCGGCGAGGTGCTCGGCAAGACCAAGGACAACGTCAAGAAGCGTATGTTTGCCGAACAGCAGGCTTGCGCCAACAAGTTCGAAATGGCCAAAGCCGCCAAAGCCCAGAATCTCGACGCCCTCCACGATTTCATCCACGAGGCAGCCAAAGACGAAGCCCGCCACTCGTCCGGATTCAAGGGGCTTTATGACCGCTATTTCGGCGACAAATAAAACGTCGGACGGCGATTATTGAACAGAAAAAAAGTTATTTTCTCTTTTGAATAAATTATTTTGGGGGCATGTTCCGTGAGGCACGTGCCCTTTTTCTTTAAATAGTTGCAAATAAATTTGGTCATTTCGAAAATTTTCCGTATCTTTGCGCCCGAATGAAGATAACGTTATTCCAGTCAGACACGGTGTGGAAGCGACCCTCGGACAACTACTGTCAGATAGAGGCGCAGCTGGAGGCTCATCCCGGGAGCGACCTTCTGGTCCTGCCCGAGATGTGTTCGACGGGTTTTGTGACCGATCCCGCCGACGGCGAACTGGAACGAAGTCAGGATGTGGAGGCACGTCTCCTGGAGCTTGCCCAACGCTACGCAACGGCTCTCTGCGGCAGTTTTGCAGTGAGGGAAGAAAGCAGCAACGGAGTGTGGCGCAACTACAACCGCGCTTTCTTCGTGACTCCCGAGGGAAGGGTGTGGAGATACGACAAACACCACCTCTTCAATCCCGGCGGCGAGGGAAAGGCATACACTCCGGGCCGGCGACAGACAGTGGCCCTCTGGAAAGGTGTGAGGTTCGGATTGTGCATCTGCTACGACCTGCGCTTCCCTGTTTGGAACAAATACCACAAGGGCAACGAACGGCAGTTGCCGCTCGGACCCGCCGAAATCAGTCCGGCCTACGAATACGATGTCCTCGTCTGCTGTGCCAACTGGCCCGTCCAGCGTCAGCTCGCCTGGGAAACGCTCATCCGCGCCCGCGCCATCGAGAATCAGACCTATGTCGTCGCAGTCAACCGCGTGGGGCACGACACCATGTGCCCCTATTCGGGCGGCTCCAAGGTGATTCATCCCTACGGTCACGTCCTCGCCGGGTGTGACGACAATGTTGCCTCGACCTGCGAGTTCGAACCCGACCTTGAGTGGCTCAACCACTTCCGCACGAAGTTCCCCTCCCAGCAGGACAGCGACGCATTCCAAATCTGGTGATGTCCAATCTCTAAATATTATATGTCGTGGTAACCAAAGGTATCATAACGATTCTGTTGTTGATTTGCTCCAATGTCTTCATGACGCTTGCCTGGTACGGCAATCTCAAGCTGGAACAGATGAAGTTGACGACCGACTGGCCGCTCATTCTTGTGATTCTTGCCTCGTGGGGAATGGCTCTGATAGAGTATTTCTTCATGATTCCCGCCAACCGCATCGGCTCGCACATCACCGGCGGTCCGTTCTCTCTGGTACAGCTGAAGGTCATTAGGGAGGCCATCTCGCTGATTGTTTTCACCGTGATTGTCTCGCTTCTCTTCAAGGGGGAGGGCATTCACTGGAACCACTATATTTCTTTCGCATTTATCCTCTTGGGCGTCTTTTTCGCCTTCCTAAAATAAAACACGACAATGAGAAGACCCAAACTCACCTCCCTGCTGGCTTCGGCCGCGCTCGCTTTTGCCTTCTTGACATCTGCTGCGGCACAGAACGCCGCACCCCAGCGTCCCGGCGGACGGGACTTCACAGCCCACAGGTTCCGCGACCTTGCCTACAGGGGACCGGACGAGTGGTTCAAGACCCGCGAGGCCAAACAGGTGGCCGACACCGTGCTGGCCTACCAGTTCCCCTCGGGCGGATGGGCTAAGAACCAGAACTGGCAGCAGCAACCCGACGAAAAGAAAGTTGCCGAACGAGCCGAAATCCGGGCCGCGATGGCTTCGGAAAGCGGCATAGGTTCCACCATCGACAATCACGCCACAACCCAGGAGATGTATTTTCTGGCGCGTCTCTACAAGGCCACCCACAAGAAAATCTATCGCCAGGCCTTCATGAAGGGACTCAATTATCTTTTCGAGGCACAATACGACAACGGCGGCTGGCCCCAATATTATCCCATCAAGAAGAACGCCTCGGGTCGTCCCGACTATTCGTGGAACATCACTTACAACGACGATGCGATGGTCAACGTGCTGACGATGATGCGCGACATCGCCCTCGGGAAAGCTCCCTACGATGTGCTCCGTCTCACCGATGCCGAGTTGGAGCGTGTGCAGGACAGCTATGAGCGGGGCATCCGCTGCATCGTCAAGACACAGGTCTGGAAGAACGGACAACCTACTGTCTGGTGCCAGCAGCACGATCCCGTGACCCTCAAGCCCGCCAAGGCCCGCTCTTTCGAACTGGCTAGCCTCACTGGCTGCGGCGAGACCAAAGCCATTCTGCGCCTGCTGATGGATTATTCCAATCCCAACGACAGTATCATCCGTGCTGTCTGCGGCGCGATAGACTGGCTCAAGAGTCACGCCATCCACAACACGAAGCGACAGAACTTCACTGCCGCCGACGGAAAGCGCGACTACCGTCTGGTGTATTCCGAGGGAGCACCCGACCTTTGGGCCCGCTACTACGACCTCGATACGGAGGAACCCTTCTTCTGCGACCGTGACGGCATCAAGCGTGCCGCCATCGAACAAATCGGCCACGAACGTCGCAACGGCTACCGCTGGATTGACAACGACGTGCAGAGCGAAATAGACAGCTTCCCCGCCTGGTACAACAAAGTCTGTCCGGGCAATTACCAGGAGGGCGACTACTATCTCTACTGCCACATGAACGATGCAGGACCCGCCTACACGGCCTACGCCCTCTCGAAGGACGGTTTCCACTATCATGACCTCCTGAACGGCGATTCCATCTTCTCCGATGCCGTTGTGGCCGAAGTCGAGGGACGTTCGCGCGACGCCTACATCTGCCGCATGCACGACGGGAAGGGATACCTGATGTGTCTCACCGACCTCGAAGCCACCCGTCAGGCCGAGAAACGCCTCAAGAAAGCTGCCACGTGGGACAACTATGCCATCGTGCTCCTCAAGTCGGACGACCTGATTCACTGGAGCCACAAAGTCTATGATTTCCGCAAGGGATGCGAGATTTTCTGCAATCCCGACGACCCGGCTCCCTACAAGGATTATTCCACCGTGAACCGCGTTTGGGCACCCCAGGTGGTCTGGGACAACAACTACCTGTGGCCCGACGGACGCAAGGGCGGCTACTTCATGTACTATTCTCTCTGGAACCGCACTGAGGAAGCCTACGACCGCATGTACTACAGCTATGTCGCCGAGGATTTCACGCAGGTGACCCAGCCCCGACTTCTTTTCGACTGGGGCTACGCCACCATCGATGCCGACATCAACTGGATAGCCAAAGACAGCCTCTGGCACATGATGATAAAGAAGGAAGGCGGGCAGCCCGGACTTTTCACCGCTACGGCTCCCACCCTCACCGGCCCCTGGGGCGAACCTGTGGCCGACGATTATGTCGATTTCGAGGGCAACAAGAAGTGTGAGGGCGTTTCGGCCTTCCAGCTCAAGGGCGACACCGCATGGACCATCGGCTACATCGAATATTCTTCCAAACCGCGCAACTACCGTATCTGCCGGGCCAACAGCCTGATGCGCGGCTTCCATTCGCCTCGCAACATCGAGGGCGTCGATCGTCCGCAGCACGGTTCCTTCATGCGTCTCACTCAGGAAGAGTACGACCGCCTCGAACAGTGGAGCCTCGAATACGAACGCCTGCACAACGCTCCCAATGTCAACAATCCCGTGCTGAACGGACTTTTTGCCGACCCCGAAATTCTGTGGAGTGAAAAGAACCGGCGTTACTATCTCTATCCCACAACCGACGGCTGTGAGGGTTGGGAGAACCACGACTTCAAGTGCTACTCTTCGACCGACCTCAAGACGTGGGTCGATGAGGGAACCATCCTCGACCTGCGCACCGACATCTCTTGGGCCAACAAAAAAGCCTGGGCACCCTGTATCATCGAACGCAAGTACGGAAAGGGCAAGAAGGCCACCTACAAATACTTCTACTACTTTGTGGCCAACGGCAAAATCGGCGTGGCTGTGGCCGACGATCCTGCCGGCCCCTTCACCGACGCTTTGGGTCGTCCGCTGCTCGAAAAGGACAATGCCGAAGTCAAGGACGGACAGGTCATCGACCCCGATGTGTTCCAAGACCCACAGACCGGCAAATATTATCTCTATTGGGGGAACGGCAACATGGTCTGCTGCGAGTTGGGCGACGATATGACCAGCATCGTTTCGACCCAGCTCCTCATCGCCCGCAACGACCGGCGAGCCTACGGCTACAACGAGGGCACCTACGTCTTCTGGCGCAACGGAAAGTATTATTTCACCTGGTCGGAGAACGACACGCGCTCCAAGAATTATCGCGTGAGGTATCTCATCTCCGATTCGCCCACAGAACTGGTGCGCGACGGCAAACCCGCCGAGGCCGAACAGACCGTCATCCTCTCGAAGGAGCCCGCAAAGCAAATCTACGGCACAGGCCACCACGCCATCCTGCAAGTGCCCGGTACCGACGAGTGGTACATCGTCTATCACCGTTTCGCCCGTCCCGGGGGAACCCACAAAGAGTGGTCGGCAGGCTACAACCGCGAAGCCTGCATCGACCGCCTGCAATTCAACGAAGACGGCACCATCGTGCCTGTCAAGCCGACGCTCTGATTTTTTTTAGGGACATACAATTTTTACGGACATTCAACAAAACAAATAAAGAAAAAGAAAAGATGAAAGCAATTACCGCAACGCTCCAATATATCGGAGCAGACGATCCCCAGTTGGATCTTTTCGAGAGTCAGTACAAAGTGCCCGAAGGCATGTGCTACAACTCATACGTGCTGCTTGACCAGAAAGTGGCTGTTTTCGATACCGTCGATGCCCGCTGCGGTGCCGAGTGGAAGAGCAATCTCCAGAAGGCACTCGAAGGCCGCGTGCCCGACTATCTCATCGTACATCATCTCGAACCCGACCACAGCGCCCTCATCGCCTGGGTCTTGGGCAATTACCCCGACCTGAAGCTTGTCTGCTCGGCCAAAGCCCAGACTATGCTGTCCCAATTCTTCGAGAATGTCAATTTCGCCGACCGTGTTCAGACCGTCAAGGACGGAGACACGCTCCAGCTCGGTGCCCATACTCTCCATTTCTTCACGGCCGCCATGGTCCATTGGCCCGAAGTTATCGTGAGCTACGACGATTTCGACAAGACCCTCTTCTCGGCAGACGCTTTCGGCAAGTTCGGTGTCTATGATGCCGATGCCGACGATTGGGCGTGCGAGGCAAGACGCTATTATTTCAACATCTGCGGAAAATACGGTATGCAGGTGCAGGCGCTCCTCAAGAAGACAGCTCCGCTCGACATCCAGCGCATCTGTCCACTTCACGGTCCCGTGCTCGAAGGCGAAAAACTGGCCGAAGCACTCCGCTTATATAATATATGGAGTAAGTACGAAGTGGAAACCGAAGGAACGTTCATTGCCTACGCTTCCATTCACGGCGGGACAAAATATGCAGCCGAATTTCTGGCCGGCATGCTCGAATCGACCGGCGAGAAGGTGGTGCTCACCGACCTTACCCGTTCCGATATGGCCGAAGCCATCGAGGATGCTTTCCGTTACGGACGTATGGTGGTCGCCGCTTCGAGTTACGATGCCGATGTGTTCCCCCCGATGCACGAATTCCTCCACAAACTCCAGCTCAAGGGTTACCAGAACCGTCGCGTGGCCATCGTCGAGAACGGTTCGTGGGCTCCCACAGCCGGCAAGGCCATGAAGGCCCTCCTTGAGACGATGAAGAACGTTACCGTCGTGGAACCCGTGGTGACCGTCAAGTCGAGAATGAAGGCCGAAGATGTGGCTCAGTTTGCCGCTATGGCCGATGCTCTTCTGGCATAGGAATCCCCCCGTTCCGCCCACGCGGAATTTGACGGGACAACACAAAAAAAGATCCGCTCTGCAAATCAGGACGGGTCTTTTTTTTCAAGACAGGACTTCACATTTCTTTTTTTGTCATCACGGAGGATGTCCTCAACGGAAACACCATCCAACTCTTTTCTCACTTCCAACACTTGTTTCAACCTTTCCAACTCTATTTCGTCGGGGAGCAATGAAGCGCGGGGCGCTTTCGGCTCGTTACGGAGATTTCCTTTTCCTCCGTCAGTCAGATGAGCTTTATTCATGAGATTACAACATTCGGTATTTCGGGAAGAGTCCGACAGGAGAGCTTTCGGAATACTTTTTCGACGCGCAAAGATAGTGCTTTTTTCTCAAACAGGACACATTTTTGGAATAAAATTCACATAAAAACGTAATTTTTTTCACCGAAAGCGTTGTTTTTTGCCCGAGAAATGCGTAAAATCAGTTTTTTTCAGTATCTTCGCGGCATGAGAATTGATATTATCACCGTACTGCCCGAGATTCTTGAAGGACCGCTCAATCAGTCTATCCTGAAGCGGGCCCAAGAAAAAGGGTTGGTGGAAATCTATGTCCACAACTTGCGTGACTGGTCCACCGACCAGCGACATCATCGCGTCGATGACTATGCTTTCGGAGGCAAGGCTGGAATGGTGATGCAATGCGAGCCCATCGACCGTTGTATCTCCGACCTCAAGGCACAGCGCCGATACGACGAGGTCATCTTTGTAACCCCCGACGGCGAGAAATTCGACCAACACATGGCCAACGAACTATCGCTGGGCGAGAATCTCATCATCCTCTGCGGACATTATAAAGGCATCGACTATCGCATCCGGGAGCATCTCATCACCAAAGAAATCACCATCGGCGACTATGTGCTCACCGGCGGCGAATTGCCTGCGGCGATTATCACCGATGCCATTGTGCGTGTGCTGCCAGGTGCCATCGGCGACGAACAAAGTGCCCTTTCCGATTCCTTCCAGGACGACCTGCTCGAAGCCCCCTGCTACACCCGTCCGGCCGACTACAAGGGCTGGAAAGTGCCCGAGATTCTGCTGTCGGGTCACGAACGTAAAATTAAGGAATGGGAGTACGAACAGGCATTGGCGCGTACCAAAGCCCGCCGTCCCGATTTGCTCGACAAAGTGAAATGACACAGGACGAATTCCACCGCAGAACACGGATGTTGGTAGGGGAGGAGGCGATGCAGCGTCTCGTCTCGGCTCGCGTCATCGTCTTCGGTGTGGGCGGCGTGGGTTCCTGGTGTGTCGAAAGCCTCGTGCGCAGCGGTGTGCGGCAGATTACGATTGTCGATAGCGACTGCGTCTCGCCCACCAACATCAACCGCCAGCTGATGGCTACGGTTTCCAACAAGGGACGTCCCAAGGTCGAAGCCCTCCGCGAACGACTGCTCGACATCAATCCCGAGGCACAGATTACGGCTGTGAGAGGCATCTACGATGAAACGACGGCAGCACAGTACGACTTCAACGACTACGATTATGTGGTCGATGCCATCGATACGGTGAAAGCCAAGATTCTGCTCATTCAGAACGCTACGGCCTCCCGCGCAAAACTCTTCTCGTCGATGGGAGCCGCCCTCAAGATGGACCCGACGATGATTCAGGTTTCGGAGTTCTGGAAGGTGAACGGTTGTCCTTTGGCCCGTGCTTTGCGCAATGTGCTCCATCGGCCCGGGATGAGGCCCAAAAAGAAATTCCAGTGTGTCTGGAGCCCGGAGCTGCTGCCCAATCGAGGCGACACCTCGATGCTGGCTTCCGAAGCAGGAGCCATCAAGCAGAAAGCCAACGGAACAGTAGTCCACATCACAGCCATCTTCGGATTCACCCTCGCCGGACTTATCGTCAAGGACATCACTGCAGCCCCCTCGAAATAACGAAATATCGAAATAACGAAATAACGAAATAACGACAACAACGCCCCTATGAAACGACTTCTCTTCCTTCTCGCCCTTCTGCCGGCGATGCTTTCCGCCCAACAAGCACCCCTGCGCGTCAGTTTTCTCGGCGACAGCTACACGACCTATATGGGCGCCGTCGCCGTTGACACTTTCGAAGTGTGGTACCCGCGCCACGAAGTGAACAAAAACGACCGCAAACAGGCCGTCAACGATGTGCAGGACATCAGCCAGACCTGGTGGCAGATTGTGCTGAAAACTACCGGCTGGACGCTTGAGACCAACAATTCCTTCTCGGGAGCTACGGTTTGCTACACAGGCTATCGCAAGGAAGACTACACCAACCGCTCCTTCCTCAATCGGCTGGCCTATCTCGGTGAGCCCGATGTGATTCTCTGCTGCGGCGGCACCAACGACAGCTGGGCCAATTCTCCCGTCGGCGAATTCAAATACGCCAACTGGACCTCCAACGACTTCCGGAGTTTCCGTCCCGCAATGGCGGCTCTCTGCGAAGGCTTCCGTATGCACTACCCCGGAGCCCGCGTCTATTTCATCCTCAATACCGAACTCAAACCCGAGATTTCGGAGAGCATACGCACCATCTGCCGCCACTACGGCATCACCCTCATCGAACTCCACGACATCGACAAGCAGTGGGGGCATCCCTCGGTGGCCGGAATGAAGGCCATTGCCGACCAGGTGCTTGAGGTCATCCTGTCCGATACAAAGGACTAAAAGATGCTCCCCGACTTTGCAATTTGTGTCTTTAGTGATTTTTTTCTGAATAAAATTCTTAAATGTTTTGCATAAATTTGGCAGTCTCGTTTAAATATACTATCTTTGCCGAAATTTAGCTACAAAAAACAGCATATTACAGAATGAAAACTAAGAAACCGGTTTCATTGATTTTGAACGACGGCCATGTTTTTCATGGCTTCAGTTTCGGTTTTGAAAAAACCGTCAGCGGAGAGGTGGTCTTCAATACCGCCATGATGGGTTATCCCGAAAGCTTGACCGACCCGTCCTATTCCGGACAGATTCTGACGATGACCTATCCTTTGGTGGGCAACTACGGCGTCCCTGAAGCATCCTGCGATGCCGAAGGGATTTCTCGTTTCTTTGAGTCCGACAGAATCCACGTTCGTGCGCTCATTGTAAGCGACTATTCCGAGGAGTACAGCCACTGGAATGCAACGCGTTCGCTGGCCGACTGGCTCAAGGACGAACAGGTGGTCGGCATCGAAGGCATCGACACCCGCGAACTCACCAAGGTGCTCCGCGAACACGGCGTGCTGCTCGGCAAGATAGTGTTCGACGACGATCCTTCGCTTGAAGAGGAGATACGCAACGCCACCGATGCATCGCGCTATGACGACCCCAACAAGGTGAATCAGGTCGCCATCGTTTCGACACCTGAAAAACGCGTCTTCGGCACCGGCTCCAAGAAGGTTTGTCTGGTCGATTGTGGCGTGAAGCTCAACATCATCCGCTGTCTGCTCAAGTACGATGTCACCGTCACCCTTGTGCCCTGGGATAATGATTTCAATGCCGACGGCCCCGATGCCTACGACGGACTCTTCATTTCCAACGGACCCGGCGACCCCAATTTCTGCGGCAAGACGGTGGACCACATTCGTGAGTTCATGAAGACCGGAAAACCCATCTACGGCATCTGTATGGGCAACCAACTCCTCTCGCTCGCTGCCGGCGCCAAGGTTTCGAAGCTGAAATACGGCCATCGCGGGCACAATCAGCCTGTACGCCGTGTGGGTACCAACCAATGCTTCATCACCTCCCAGAATCACGGCTTTGCCGTCGAGAACGACACCATCCCCGCCGGTTGGGAACCTCTTTTCATCAATATGAACGACGGCACCAACGAGGGTATCCATAATTTGGAACACCCCTGGTTCTCGGCTCAGTTCCACCCGGAGGCTTCGTCGGGTCCCACCGACACGGAGTTTATCTTCGGCGAATTCTTTAACCTGCTTTGATTTATGAAAAAAGATATAAAGAAAGTATTGCTCCTGGGTTCCGGAGCTTTGAAGATTGGTGAAGCCGGCGAATTCGACTACTCGGGTTCCCAGGCCCTCAAGGCATTGCACGAGGAAGGCATCTGTTCCGTCCTCATCAACCCCAACATCGCCACGGTGCAGACCTCCGAGGGTGTGGCCAACAAGATTTATTTTCTCCCCGTCACACCTTTCTTCGTCGAGAAGGTCATCCAGAAGGAACGTCCCGACGGCATCCTGCTTTCCTTCGGCGGACAGACGGCCCTCAACTGCGGCGTTGCCCTTTGGAAGGAGGGTATCCTCAACAAATACAATGTGCAGGTGCTCGGCACTCCCGTCCAAGCTATCATGGACACCGAGGACCGTGAACTCTTCGTCGAACGTCTCGACGAAATCAATGTAAACACCATCAAAAGCCACGCTTGCGAGACCTATGAAGAGGCCCGACAGGCTGCGCAGGATCTCGGCTATCCTGTCATCATCCGTGCGGCCTATGCCCTCGGCGGTCTTGGCTCAGGCTTCTGCGACAACGAAGAGGAACTGGAGACGGTGGCCAAAAAAGCACTTTCGTTCTCGCCCCAGATTCTGGTCGAGAAGAGCCTTCGCGGATGGAAGGAAGTGGAGTATGAGGTGGTGCGTGACCAATACGACAACTGCATCACCGTCTGCAACATGGAGAACTTCGACCCGCTCGGCATACATACGGGCGAAAGTATCGTGGTCGCTCCTTCCCAGACATTGAGCAACAAAGACTATCACAAGCTCCGCGAACTCAGCATCAAAATCATACGCCACGTCGGTATCGTGGGCGAGTGTAACGTGCAGTACGCCTACGACCCCAACTCCGAAGACTATCGCGTCATAGAGGTCAACGCCCGTCTGTCGCGTTCGTCGGCTCTGGCTTCCAAGGCTACAGGCTATCCGCTGGCCTTCGTGGCTGCCAAACTCGGCTTGGGCTACGGACTTTTCGAACTCAAGAACAGTGTCACCAAGACTACATCGGCTTTCTTCGAGCCTGCGCTCGACTACGTGATTTGCAAGATTCCACGTTGGGATCTCGGTAAGTTCCAGGGTGTAGATCGCGAACTGGGCTCGTCCATGAAGTCCGTGGGCGAGGTGATGGCCATAGGACGCAACTTCGAAGAGGCCATCCAGAAGGGTCTCCGCATGATAGGTCAGGGCATGCACGGCTTTGTCGAGAACAAGGAAATCGTCATTCCCGATGTGGATGCAGCCCTCCGTCAGCCTACCGACAAGCGCATCTTTGTCATCTCGAAGGCTTTCCGTGCCGGATATACGGTCAATCAGATTCATGAACTCACCAAGATTGACCGCTGGTTCCTATATAAGTTGAAAGGTATTATCGAGACCGCCGAGCGCCTTGAGGCACTCTCCGAACTGGAGGACGTAACTCCGGAACTCATGCGTGAGGCCAAGGAGAAAGGCTTCTCAGACTTCCAAATAGGGCGCGCACTCTACAAGGAGGCAATGACCGCAACGCCCGAAACATACATGTCGGCCATCCGCGCCAAACGCAAGGAATGGGGCATAACGCCTGTGGTCAAGCAGATAGATACTCTCGCCGCAGAATATCCGGCACAAACCAACTACCTATACCTGACCTATTGCGGAAATCGTCACGACATTGAATTTGCCCGCGACGGCAAGTCTGTCATCGTGTTGGGTTCAGGTGCCTATCGCATCGGTTCTTCCGTCGAATTCGACTGGTGCTCGGTCAACGCCCTCACCACGGTTCGCGACGAAGGCTACCGCTCGGTGATGATAAACTACAACCCCGAGACCGTATCGACCGACTACGATATGTGCGACCGGCTCTACTTCGACGAACTGACCTTCGAACGTGTGATGGACATCATCGACCTTGAAGCTCCCCACGGTGTGATTCTCTCGGTGGGCGGACAGATTCCCAACAATCTGGCCATGCGACTCGACGAAGAGAAGGTACCCATCCTCGGCACGCAGGCCAAATTCATCGACAACGCCGAGGACCGTCAGAAGTTCTCATCAATGTGCGACGAAATCGGTGTCGAACAGCCCGCTTGGCGTGAGCTGACTACAATGGAGGATGTTGAGGAATTCATCGGCGAGGTCGGCTTCCCCGTGTTGGTGCGTCCTTCCTACGTGCTCTCCGGTGCCGCCATGAACGTTTGTTCCAACCAGCAGGAGCTGGTGCGCTTCCTCAAACTGGCCGCCAATGTCTCCGAGAAACATCCAGTGGTCATCTCCCAGTTCATCGAGGGTGCCAAGGAAATCGAGATGGATGCCGTGGCCGACAAAGGCGAAATCGTGGCTTATGCCATCTCCGAACACATCGAGTTTGCCGGTGTCCACTCGGGTGATGCCACCATCCAGTTCCCGCCCCAGAAACTCTACTACGAGACCATGCGCCGCATCAAGAAGGTGGCCAAGAAGATTGCGGCTTCGCTCCATATCTCCGGCCCCTTCAACATCCAGTTCCTGGCTCGCGAGAACGACATCAAGGTCATCGAGTGTAACCTCCGCGCTTCGCGTTCTTTCCCCTTCGTCTCGAAGGTGCTCAAAATCAATCTCATCGAGCTCGCCACCAAGATTATGCTGAAGGTTCCCTACGAGGTGCCCCACAAGTCGGAGTTCGACCTCGACTACGTGGGCATCAAGGCTTCGCAGTTCTCCTTCTCGCGTCTCCAGAAAGCCGACCCCGTGCTCGGTGTCGATATGTCATCCACCGGCGAGGTGGGCTGTCTCGGCGAAGACACCAACTGTGCTGTGCTCAAGGCGATGCTTTCCGTCGGTCTGCGTGTGCCCGAACGTACGGTGCTCATTTCCTCGGGCAATCCTAAGCAGAAACTCACGCTTCTCGAGCCTGCTCGTCAGTTGGTCGGCAAAGGATATGTGCTCTACGCCACGGGCGGCTCCTACCGCTATCTCGTCGAGAACAATATCCCCTGCCAGCATGTCTATTGGCCCAGCGAGGAGATGCAACCGCAGGCTCTCGACATGGTGAAGAACAAGGAGATAGATCTCGTGATTAATATCCCCAAGAACCTCACATCCACCGAGATTGACAACGGCTACAAGATACGTCGTGCAGCCATTGACTTCAACGTGCCGCTGATAACCAACGACCGACTCGCCGCCGCCTTCATCAACGCCTTCTGCACGATGCCCATCGACGACCTCGCCATCAAGGCTTGGGATGAATTCTAAAAAGCCTCACCTCTCCCTCTCCCTTCCCCTCAGGGGAGGACTGGGGAGAGGCGGATAACTCCGATAAAACAATGTCAAAAATCAGAATAAAGACTTCATTGGGCGATATGGTCGCCGTACTCTACGACGAGACGCCCCTCCATCGCGACAACTTCCTCAAGTTGGCTCGCGAGGGATATTATGACGGAACTCTCTTCCATCGCGTGATTAAAGATTTCATGGTTCAGGGCGGCGACCCGGACTCGAAGGGAGCACCTGCCGGCAAACAACTCGGCACGGGCGGTCCTTCCTACACGATTCCCGCCGAGATGAACTATCCCAAGCTCTTCCATAAAAAGGGCGCTTTGGCGGCTGCCCGTACAGGCGATGAAGTCAATCCCGAGCGTCGCAGCTCCGGTTCCCAATTCTATATCGTAACCGGCAAGGTTTATAAGGAAGGAGAACTCCGGCAGATGGAGCAGCAGATGCAGATGCAACAGCTCCAGCAGGTCTTCAACAACCTCTGCCTCCAGCACCGCGATGAAATCATCACCCTGCGCAAGAATCGCGACCAGGCCGGCCTTCAGGCGCTTCAGGAACGTCTCGAGAAGGAAACCTACGCCCAAGGCGAAAAGATGGAGAAAGTTTCCATTCCCGCCGATGTCAAGGAGGTTTATACCTCGCTTGGCGGCACACCTTTCCTCGACGGACAGTACACTGTCTTCGGCGAAGTGATTGAGGGTCTCGATGTAGTCGATAAGATTCAGGCCGTTGCAACCGCTCCCGGCGATCGTCCCAAAGAGGACATCACGATGACCGTCGAAGTGACAGAATAAATCAGAGGACTCCGATTACCCTGAATACTCCGATGACTCCGATTCCTCTGAGCACTCCGATGATTCCGATTCCCCCGATTATGGATTAAGAATCCCAAACAGCCAAAGGCTCGCCCGGAATGTAGGCAAGCCTTTGGCACTTTCGAAAGCGAAATCATCGAACTTGTCGGCTCTTTTTTGCCATATCAGACAGATATTTTACATTTCTTTCTGTTAAAAAAGAAGCAGAAACCGAAGAAAACGGATGGAAATCACGATTAATTGGTATTTTTTGTTTATTTTTGTATCGTCCAATCCCGAAGTTCGGAATGGGATGAATTCATCCCATCGTCAGGGCTCGGCACAAATAAACATAACAGATGGTTTGCGACACGCCTATAAGACCTTTGATACAGAAAAGCAGGAGAATGTATATATCGAAGTGGAGACAGGGGAGGAGCTGAAACGCCTGCCTACCGTCTGTCATGCCGCCGCTCCAAAGGGACTCTTTATCCGTAACGGCAAAAATGTCGCGTTGAAATAGACTCAAATTTTTTAAAATGTAATAGCCTTTAGCACCTCAAAACAATGAAAATTTCTCACTTTCCGTTGACGTTTTTTCTTCTCGATTTACGAATGAAATCTGTTTTTGCGATGATAGCCGCCATGATGGCTGCTGTGAGTCTTACGGCTCAAACCAAGTTCTGTGAAAGTTATGAGCGCTACGTGAATAACCAGTGGAAACCCTATGAGGAGTTGATTCCGGAGAAAGAACCCGATACGATTCGCGTGAATTACGATGGTCAGGACTTTGCTCTCAAGACTTCCGACAAAGAAGTGAACAAAGTCATCAAGAAAGAGGTCTTTCTGATGTCCATCGACGGCCAGCTCTTCATCAATCAGCGTTTTCTGCGTGACCAGAATGGTATTATTCTGCCCGTCAACAACTACCTGCGTGCGATTCCCTACAAGGGTAATAAACTCTTGGTTGTGTGTTACCATTCTTCGGGCAGTATTCTGGATCTTGTCAACATCGGTCTCGACATCGCGCTGATTGCAACGGGTCATACCGCCTGGGGAAGCGTCTGGCTCGCTACGGACTTGCTGCTCACCAACAACGACCTGATGGAGAAACACATTCTCTATCTCCTCGACAAGGGACCCAACAAAAAGGGAAAGTACCTTATGACGAACCTGGACGATAAGTTCATGGAGCAGCTCCTGCGCGACGACCCCGTCACTTACCAAATGTACTACGGCCGCGGAAAGAAGTCCAGCCGTCAGTCTGCATCCAATATTCTGCCCATCCTCGTGAAGAAGGGGCTGATTGAGGACTACAACCGCAAAGAGTGAGGAAGTTTGTCAGGAGAAAATTTTCAAAAATGTTTATGAAGAAAAAATTTCAAGTATTTGTTGCCTTGGTAGTGATTCTCGTCGGAATATCCCAGGTGTCGGCACAGAGTAACAGCCAATTCACGGTCGGACAGGTGCCCGATATTCGACCGATCGGTTGGCTCCACACGTTGATGATGCGCCAGCACGACGGGTTGACGGGACATCCGGAGGCTTTGTCCTATCCGTATAATTCCTGTCTTTGGGCGGGTGAAATCTCGCGTCCCGACGAGTCTTATGGCAACAACTGGTGGCGCTACGAACAGACGGCCTACTATACGGACGGCCTGTTGCGATTGGGCTACGAATTGGGTGACAGCGCAATGATAGACAAAGCCTGCGAAGGCATCGAATACACCTTCGAACACGTCAGTGAGACCGGAGAACTCGGCAACCAAACGCTGAAGGGCATCACTTGGCCAATGTCGGTTTTCTTTCGCGTGTTGCAGGCCAAATACGAACACGACGGCGACGAGCGTATTCCGAAGGCTTTGGAACGCCACTGCCTGAACTTCAGTAAGGATGATTTGGCCGGCGGAATCGTCGGAGGCCGCAACATCATGTCTCTGGAGGGGATGCTGTGGACCTACGGCAAGACGGGCAATCCCAAGTTGCTTCAACTGGCCGAGGAAGCCTGGGCCATTCAGAACCGCTTTGCACTCGACGAGACCTCCATCACAAGCAGCGAACCCTTCTACATGCACGGTGTCACATTCTGCGAGATGCTCAAACTGCCGATGTTGCTCTATGCCTACACGGGAAAACAGCATTATTTGGATCTGGCCATGCAGGCCATCCGTAAGTTGGAACAGGAGTCGATGCTGCCCGACGGCGTACCTTCGAGCGCCGAGTTCCTGTTGGGCAATGACATCCACATCAGCCATGAAACCTGCGACGTGGTCGATTTCTCCTGGACGTTGTGCCATTATCTGTCGGTGACCGGCGCTGCCGAATGGGCCGACAAGATAGAGAATGCCATCTACAATGCGGGAATGGGAGCCATCACCAAGGACTTCCGGTCGTTGCAATATTTCTCGTCACTCAACCAGTTTATTGCCACAGGTACATCGAACCACAACATCTACAAGCACGGCTCCACCTGGATGGCCTATCGTCCCACCCACGAAACAGAGTGCTGCTCGGGCAATGTCAACCGCATGCTGCCCAACTTTGTGAGCCGTATGTGGATGACCGACAGCGACGGCGGAGCCGTGGCTGCCATCTACGGTCCCTGTGAGGCCACCTTCAAGACCGCCGGGGGCAATCTCTCCATTACCGACAACACCCGGTATCCGTTCGACGAGACGCTCTGTTTCACAGTCGAAGGAGACCCGGGAGCCAGCATCCCGCTGACGCTGCGTATTCCGGCCTGGTGTGAGAATGCATCGCTCAAAATCAATGACATCGATGCCAACCTTGCTTTGGTTGCCGGCACCTTTGTGAAACTCCCCGAAGCTGTGAAGAACGGCGACAGAGTGTTGCTCATGCTGCCTATGCCTGTTGAGAAAGAAGTCATCGAGGGACAGGGCGTATGTTTTCGCAGGGGACCGCTGCTCCTGTCGTATGCCATTCCGCACAAGATGGAAGAAGACCTGACGGAATATGCCAACATGCACGGCAAGAAGCCCGATAATCCCGACTTCAAATGTTGGAACATCACGCCTACAGGCGACTTCAACTACGCATCCACAGCTGACGGAAGTCCCGTAGAGGTGGGATGGCCCGATCAAATAGAGCCGGAAGGAAGCATCCCCTTCGATGCGGAATATGCGCCGTTCGATGTAGTCGTCCCCGTGAAGCAAATCAAGTGGGAACTGGAAGACGGACGCTATACGCCCCATCTGCCCGAGCAGGGACATTTGGAGCTGTTGAGTCCGGAAACAAAATACATCCGGCTGATTCCCTATGGCTGTACGGAGCTGCGCCTCACCGTTTTCCCCGATGCGGAAGCGACGCCTCTGCCGAATCCTGCCGAGCGGGATTACACACGGCCGGCAGATGCACCATCGGCGGTGGTTCCTGTCGAGGGACATTGGTACACCTATTTCGAGATGCCGCGTTTCTGTTGGGACGAGCCTGTTTACTGCAAAGTACGCACCGCCGGCGACAATTCTACAGACTTGAGGAATACCCAAGGCGGTGACCGTTGTGCGAAGGTGGGGACTACTGCAAACGGGCGAATCATTTGGCAATGGACGGGTTCTGCGGTCACGGAAGAAACTCCCGAGGAACTGGTTTTTACCAATCAGGATGTCATTACGGATATTATGCCGTTTGTGCAAGGCGGTTACTATAATTATCGCGAATTGGTCTATAAAACCGAACAGACCAGCAACATCAGCCTCCAGTCGGATGACAAAGAGCAGGCACCCGAATCTTACGATCTCTCAGGATGCCGGATGCCGTCCACCCGAGACCACCGAACGATTTACATACAAAACGGCAAGAAGGCTTTGCGATAAATCATCTTCCGAATCCCTGCCGGCAGACACGCTCCCCGCAGCGATTTTGGAGGCAGCTCCCGCCGGATTGTTGGAGGCACCTGACGGGGGCGGATGTCATCCCTTGGCCCATTACGACAGTGTGGACGGCAATCCGAGGGGCTCTCATTCCTTTCACTGCCACGACTTGGGCGCTTTTCAGGGTTCAGGATTCAAAGGTCAAAGGTTCAATCAACAATAAAATAAAAGATGAAACAGAAATTTTTCGCAATCACCTTGTCGCTGTTATGCGCCTTTGGCACAAAAGCCAATGACGGAGTGTTTTGTGTGAACGGCAATCATCTGGTTCCCGTCCAGGAAACGGACATCGCTCTCGAGAAGGAAATGCTGACCATCGACCTCTGCGACGACGGTTATGCTCAGGTGGATGTGCAATACGAACTCAACAACTGCGGGGAAGCCAAAACCGTGGTGATGGGATTTGAGGCCAATGCCCCCTACAACGATGATGTCCCCTTCAGTCGACAGGGGATTCATCCTTACATTGCCGATTTCACGGTCAACATGAACGGCGAAGAGCTGGGTTTCATGAACGCGGTGGTCAAATATGATTATGGCACTGAAGGCGACTTCCGTCCTCTCAACCTGAATGACTGGAAGTCCTATGGAGAGGTCATAATGAAGGACGGAGAAGACTTGCCCCACAATGCGTTGCTCTACAATGAAAAACTCGACAGTCTCACCGGCTTTTCCTATGCCTACTATTTCGTGGCCCGGTTCGAGCACGGAAAGAACAGCGTTCATCATACTTACCGCTACCGGATGAGCTATGGAGCGGGACGTACTTTCGAAGTACCCTATTGGCTTATGCCTGCCATGCGGTGGTCCAACCGACAGATTGACGATTTTACCCTGCGCATCAAGGCCACCGCAACGGCCAAACATTTCTTCGTGACCGATTCTCTCTTCAGCGAGTCGGAATTTGTGGTCGCCGAGGGCACAGGCAAGATGCGGAAGGCCAAAGACTGGTACGTTTCGTGTACGGAATTTTCGCTCCGTAACGGCACCGTCGAGTGGCACGCCATGAACTTCAAGCCTAAGGACAACATGGTTATCCAGTCGGCAGAACGTATCAACTACGACCACTTCGTGCTCGGTACGTTCTATGACCGCAGCGACAACTGGATGCCCGACTGTTATATGCTGGAGACCGATAAAATTGCCGATCGGGAGAAAATCCTGCGCAATCTGCCATACGCTCACCGCGGCTATGTCTTCAAGAACAAAAAGCTCAGGACGTATTTCTCCGAACTTTGGTGGTACATGCCCGATGCGGATTATCAGCCTTCCGACGCAGATTTCACTCTGCGTGAACGAAAACTTGTCAGCGAACTGCAATAGACTGCGTAAACAACAAGTGCCCGCAGAATTTCTGCAGGCACTTGCTCTGTTCGCCGGAATGGAACCTTGAACCCTGAACCTTGGAACCGTCAACAGCTGGCAATTGCCTTCTCTACGGCAACGTATTTCTCTTTGAACGTGCGGTCGGTTTCGAGCAATTTATCGACGCTCTTGAGGGCATGGAGCACAGTTGCGTGGTCGCGACCGCCGATGACCTGACCGATGTGGGACACACTTTGGGTGGTGTATTTCTTGCAGAGCGACATGGCGGCCTGGCGTGCGATCACAAAGTCCTGACGGCGTGACTTGCAGAGAATGGACTTCTGGTCGATGCCGAAGATTTCGGCTACGAGCGAGAGAATGGATTCGGTTGTAACCACACGGGCTTCCACCTTGACAATCATCTTCAACACGCGCTCGGCCAAATCCTGATTGACAGGGCGGTTGAAAGTGATGGAATAGGCGAGGAGGGAGTTGATGACACCTTCGAGGTCGCGCACGTTGTCGGTGGCATTGCGGGCAATGAACTCGATGACATCGGAGTCGATGTCGAGTCCTTCCTTTTCGCATTTGCCTTTGAGAATCTCGCGGCGCAGTTCGTAGTCGGGATGTTCAATCTCTCCGATGAACCCCCACTTGAAGCGGGTGAGGAGACGGGGAACAAGATCTTCCAGTTCAACGGGTGGACGGTCGCAGGTCATGACGAGCTGCTTCCCGCTTTGGTGCAGGTAGTTGAAGATGTGGAAGAATGCATTCTGGGTAGCCACTTTGGTCTTGCCGGCAAACTCCTGGATGTCATCGACGATGAGAACGTCGATGGTTCGGTAGAAGTTGATGAAATCGTTGAAGAGATTTCTCCTCACGGCATCAGTGTATTGCACTTGGAAGATGTGGGCCGTCACATATAATACGCGCTTGGTGGGCATCGTTTCCAAAATCTTCAGTCCGATAGCCTGCGCCAGGTGGGTCTTGCCTACGCCGGAGGCACCGAAGATGAAGTAAGGATTGAACGCGTTGTGACCGGGTTGGGCTGCCACAGTGCGTGCTGCTGCAAGGGCAAGTTCGTTGCTTTTGCCTGCGCAGAACGATTCAAAAGTCAGTTCAGGATTGAGGTGTGTATCGAAGGCTTGGCTTTGATTCACGGCCGGCTGCGTACCCAAGTTCATCTGCGTTTCTGCCACGTATGTTATGTAGCGAAGACGAATCTTGGGGCCGAAGACACGCTGGAGCGTTTTCTTCAGCAGGTCGAAGTATTGGCTTTCAAGCTGCTCACGAACGAATGCTGAGGGAATCGCCAGCGTCAGCCTGCACTCCGACTCTTCGAAGCTGTAGGCTCGGCAGCAGGCAAAGAAGCTTTGGTAGGCTTCCTCGTTCTGGATATTGTCGCGTATAATGCGCAGACATTCGTCCCATTGAGACTCGCAGGCTTGTTTCATAAAAGAAATATACCTTATTAATATATATACAGATAAAATTCAAAAAGGTTTTCTTTGCATCAGTGCACCTCATATAGTGGGTTTGCTGTCGGTGCGAGATTTCGAAAACCGAGTGCAAAGATAAAGAAAACTATTTAAAAAAACAAATGAAAAAAAAAGGTATAAAAATTTGGTTTTTCAGAACCCTCTGAGAATCAGCATTTTAGGGCATCGAAAGCGGCAGTGCGGCTTGTCCTGTAAAATTCAAAAAATCTTCGCGTGAAAAGGCCGTGAAACGGATTCGAGGGATGGAACAGCCAAAGTTATCCACACTATTTTTGAACTGTTTCATCCCTCGGATTTTTGCTGTAATTCAGGAAGAGAATCCCAAGGTTTTTTATTTGAAATGTTTTTAAATACAACGCCTTTTATTTCTGCAGAGATTCGTAATTGAACCCAAGCGGAAGGAGGGAGGAAATGCCGTTGACAACGTAAATCTCTGTGTCGCTGCAAAGGAGCAACTCGATGGGCTGTCCGCCGCGTGCCTCGGTCTCGAGAATGACCTGACGGCAAGCTCCGCAGGGAGTGCAGATATCGGGAGTGATACGACCTTTGTTTCGCGATATGATGGCAAGTTTGAGAACCTTGGCTTTAGGATAGCGGGCCATAGCGTAGAAGAGCGCTGTTCGCTCGGCACAGAGGCCGGAGGGATAGGCGGCATTTTCCTGATTGCTGCCCGCGACAATTTCGCCGTTGTCAAGCAAGCACGCAGCGCCCACAGAAAAGTGAGAATAGGGCGAATATGAGGTCAAAGTTGCATTTTTTGCTGCTTCAACGACATTTTTTTGGTCTTTGTTGAGCTCTAATTCAGAAAGAATCGTTATCTTTGCAGAAATTTCTAAGGTTTTCATTGCAGGAAACTTTAATAAACTTTTGATTTAAAATTGTGCGCAAAGATATGAATAATTTTTCAAAAAAACAAGTTTCGGGCCGGAAATTTTTGATTTTGCTACTTTCTGTGCTCAGTCTTTTCCCATACGGGAGCGCTTTGGCGGCTCACAGGAACAAATGTGTGAGACAAAGAGCCCCGATGACGGTGCAGCAATATGTGGCCGAATATCGCAAGGAAGCCCAGCGCCAACAGAAGAAATACGGCATCCCGGCGTCCATCACTCTGGCTCAGGGATTGCTCGAGTCGGGCAACGGGTCGAGTTATTTGGCTGTGGTGGCCAACAACCATTTCGGCATCAAGGCCTACCGGGGTTGGGACGGCCCGGTGGTAAGGTGCGATGACGATGCAAGGCAGGAACCGTTCTGCAAGTTCGCTTCTGTCGAGAAGGGGTTCGAGTATCACTCTACCTTCCTGCGCAGCAATCCCCGCTATAATCCTCTCTTCAAGTTGGATGTGACAGATTATGTGGGTTGGGCCGAGGGACTGAAGAAGTGCGGCTATGCCACCTCGCGCAGCTATGCCAAAGACTTGATACGCATCATCGAAACCAATCATCTGGACATCTATGATGTGCGGTCGTCCTATTATGTTGAAAACCCCCACAAGGTCTATCTCTCGAGCAAGAAACGCGGTCTGCGCTATATCAGGTGTCACAAGGACGATGACCTGTCATTCATCAGCAAGGAATTTGAAATTTCCCGACGGAAATTGCGCAAATGGAACGATCTCCCCAAGAAGTACAAACTCAAGGAGGGAGAGATTATCTATCTCGAGAAAAAGAAGAGCAGAGCCCCGAAAGAACACAAACTTCATACGGTGAAAGCCGGCGAGTCGTTGCAGGGAATTTCTCAGATGTACGGCATCCGATTGTCGTCTCTGATGAAGCGAAACAGACTCGAGTCGGGGCGCGTTCAGGCAGGACAGATATTAAAACTTCGCTAATAATGTTTAAAAACGAACATAAAATTTGGTCATCTCAAAAAAAACGCCTATATTTGCGATGCTAAAACAATAAACTTCTCAATCTATGTCAAATGTAAAACCATACGCTGTCGGTATCGACATGGGTGGCACCAATACCGTCATGGGAATTGTGGATTCCCGTGGCAAAGTGGTCGCTACCGAATCTGTTAAAACTAAAGATTATTCCGTATTCCAGGATATGATTGAAGTGATTGCCTCAACACTGCGTCGCATGATGGGCGGCGTGGGCGGCCCGCAGGTGATTGCCGGTATCGGAATAGGCGCTCCGAATGCCAACTATTATAGCGGTAACATTGAGTTCGCACCCAACCTCCCCTGGAAGGGGATTCTCCCTTTGGGCGAATCGCTGTATGATGCCTTGGGGATTCCGGTGGCAGTGACCAACGATGCCAATGCTGCAGCCATCGGTGAGATGACTTACGGTGTGGCCAAAGGCATGCGCGACTTCATAGTCATCACTCTCGGCACGGGTGTCGGTTCGGGAATCGTAATCAACGGTGAATTGGTTTACGGTCATGACGGATTTGCCGGCGAGTTGGGACACACACGTGTCCACAACGGCGACCGAATCTGCGGCTGCGGACGAAAAGGCTGTCTTGAGACCTACTGCTCGGCCACGGGTGTGGCTCGTACGGCCCGCGAATTTCTGACCACGCATGACTGTGACTCGCTGCTCCGCAAATTGGATCCCGATAAGATTACATCGAAGGATGTGTTCGATGCGGCACAGCAGGGCGATGAACTCTCGAAGGAAATTTTCCAATACACAGGCCATATCATGGGTGAGGCTTTTGCCGATTTCGTGGCATTCTCGGCTCCCGAGGCCATCATCCTCTTCGGCGGATTGGCCAAGGCCGGAGACTTGCTCTTCAACCCCATCGTCGAAGCAATGGAAGACAATCTCTTGGAGATGTGGAGAGGCAAAATCAAGATTCTGCCTTCCGGTCTCGCATCCGGCAATGCAGCTGTGCTCGGTGCCTCGGCTTTGGCTTGGAAAGCAAATTAAGAACTTACGCAATACAGAATACATAAGTGATAAGCGTTCTCGGCGCCCGCGTCCACAATCTCAAAAACATTGACGTAACGATACCGAGCCACAGTCTCACGGTGATAACCGGTCTCTCCGGCTCGGGCAAATCGTCGTTGGCTTTCGACACCATTTATGCCGAAGGCCAGCGTCGTTATATAGAGACGTTTTCGAGCTATGCCCGCAATTTTCTGGGCAATCTCGAGCGACCCGATGTCGATAAGATTTCGGGCCTGTCGCCCGTTATCTCCATCGAGCAGAAGACCGTCAACAACAATCCCCGTTCGACGGTGGGAACCACCACCGAGATTTATGATTTCCTGCGTTTGCTCTACGCCAGGGCAGGCGAGGCCGTTTCTTACCTGAGCGGCGAGAAGATGGTGAAGTTCAGCGAAGATCAAATCATCGACCTCGTACTCGATGAATATCAGGGACGTAAAGTCTATCTTCTGGCTCCTTTGGTAAGGAACCGCAAAGGACATTATAAGGAACTCTTCGAGGGCCTGCGCAAGAAAGGATATCTCACCGTGCGTGTCGATGGAGAACTGCGCGAGATTCTAATGGGCATGAAACTCGACCGCTACAAGAACCACGATGTGGAACTGGTGGTCGATAAGTTGCGTGTGCCCGAGACTGACCGTGAGGCCGGTGCCGGTCTCGACAATGTGGACATCCAACGTCTGCGCGAGTCGATTCGTCTGGCGATGAAGATGGGAGAGGGGATGATGATGATTCTCGACGGAGAACATCGGGACGAATCCGGCAATTTCGACCGCATCCGTCACTATTCGCGTATGCTGATGGACCCTGCCACCGGACTTTCCTACAGCGATCCGGCACCCCACGACTTTTCTTTCAATTCCCCGATGGGGGCCTGTCCCCACTGTCACGGGTTGGGTTATATCACCAAAATCGATCGCGACAAATTGATTCCGGACCCGAAACTCAGCATAGCTCAGGGCGGCATTGCGCCGTTGGGCAAACAGAAAAACACCCTCATTTTCTGGCAGATAGAAGCCCTGCTCGAAACCTACGACTGCACCCTCGACATGCCCATTCGGGATTTGCCTGAGGAAGCTGTCTCCGCCGTGCTGAACGGCACGGGCGTGAGCTACCACATCGACGAAGCCAAAGCAGGTTATTCGATGATGGCAATGCCCTACGAGGGACTGGTGAAATATATCAGACAGTACGAAGACGACGAGAGCGTCAAGGTGCGCCGGTGGGCAGAATCGTTCTCGACCGTGATGAAGTGCCCCGAGTGCGGAGGCAATCGTCTCAAAAAGGAGAGTCTGTCATTTTACATCGACGGCAAGAATATCGCCGAGGTGTCGGCTTTGACGCTCACCGACCTCGCCAAGTGGATTGATGAACTGCCTGCCAAGTTGTCCGACCGTCAGAAAACCATCGCAACAGAGATTCTCAAGGAGATAGCCAAACGTCTGCATTTCCTTTTGGATGTGGGTCTGGGATATCTCTCCTTGAACCGTTCTTCTGTCTCTCTGTCGGGCGGCGAGAGTCAGCGCATCCGGTTGGCTACGCAAATCGGATCTCAGCTTGTCAATGTGCTTTATATTCTCGATGAACCGTCCATCGGTCTCCATCAGCGGGACAACGAGCTGCTCATTTCCTCGCTCAAATCGCTGCGCGACATCGGCAATACCATCATTGTGGTCGAACACGACCGCGACATGATGCTCAATGCCGATTATGTGGTCGATATCGGTCCGGCTGCCGGACGCAAGGGCGGCAACGTGGTCTTTCAAGGCACACCGGGGGAGATGTTGCAGACACATACGCTCACGTCCGATTATCTCAACGGAACCCGTCGTATTGAGATTCCGGCAAGTCGCCGCAAGGGCAACGGAGAGTATCTCTGGCTGAAAGGAGCTACCGGCCATAATCTCAAGAATGTCTCCGTCCGTTTTCCGCTGGGATGTCTGATAGGGGTGACGGGCGTGTCCGGTTCGGGCAAGTCATCGCTCATCAAGGGTACTCTTCAGCCTATCCTTTCTCAACACTTCTACCGTTCGCTCGAGGAACCGTTGCCGTATGAGGCATTGGAGGGAATCGACCATATCGACAAGATTGTGACTGTCGATCAGACTCCCTTGGGACGTACGCCGCGCTCCAATCCTGCCACTTATACGGGAGTATTCTCTGACATCCGCAACCTCTTTGTGGCCTTGCCTGAAGCGCAGATTCGCGGCTATAAGCCCGGACGGTTCTCGTTCAATGTGAGAGGAGGTCGCTGTGAGGTATGCGCAGGCAACGGCTACAAAACCATTGAGATGAATTTCCTTCCCGACGTGATGGTGCCCTGCGAAGCCTGTCAGGGAAAACGTTACAACAAAGAGACCCTGGAAGTGAGATTCAAGGGAAAATCCATCGCCGATGTGCTTGACATGACCATCAATCAGGCAGTCGAGTTCTTCGAGAATGTCCCCGTGATTCTCAACAAAATCAAGGTGCTCCAGGATGTCGGCTTGGGTTACATCAAACTGGGACAGCCTTCCACCACTCTTTCGGGCGGAGAATCCCAGCGTGTCAAACTTGCCACCGAGCTGGCCAAAAAGCAGACGGGCAAGACACTCTATGTGCTCGACGAGCCTACCACAGGTCTTCATTTCGAAGATATCCGTGTTCTGCTCGGGGTGATGAACCGTTTGGTCGATCGCGGAAACACCATCATTGTGATTGAACACAACATGGATGTCATCAAGTGCTGCGACTGGATTGTCGATATGGGACCCGACGGAGGTGAAGCCGGAGGACAGCTTTGTGCCGAGGGAACACCCGAACAGATTTGCAAAAAGTTCCACACACCCACCACTCAGTTCCTCGGCGAGGAGCTGAGGCGTAAATGAGCCGGTGTTCAGATTTCAGAAACAACCCTTCATTTTCAGACAATTCTATTCTTATGACTCAGATTCAAATACCTTCCGTTGAAGCGCTCTCTCAGGCTGCACGCGAATTTCTGGCAGCGATGGACCAAGCTACCGTCTTTGCTTTTCGAGGCGAGATGGGAGCAGGCAAGACCACATTCATCAAAGCGATTTGTGAAGCCCTCGGGGTGGAGGATGTTATCAATTCCCCCTCGTTCTCCATTGTCAACGAGTATCGTTCATCGTCCGGCGAACTCATCTACCATTTCGACTGCTATCGTCTGAAACGTGTGGATGAAGCTCTCGATTTCGGATTCGAGGATTACATGGAGTCGGGCAGTTTGTGTTTCATCGAGTGGCCGGACATCGTGGCCAATCTTTTGCCGTCAGATGTCGTTTGGGTCGATATTAAGGTCAATGAGGACGGTTCTCGCACGGTGAAATTGTCCTAAATGTCCATTACTTTCATAACCGTCGAGAAGGTCAGAACCTTTTCGCCGAACTGTTGGGAGAGGAGAGTGAGAAGTCTTTCCTCTTTTTCTTGTTTCCATCGTTTCAAGTCCGCGACATTCCTGACATCAGCCATCAGCGCAAATCCGGAAACATCGTCACCCAAGCTCGTGATGAGGCTTACGAAACGGTGGTTGGTCAGATATTCGCAGGCTTTGCTTTGCGGGAGATATACCTCGTACATGAAGTTGAGGAAATGGCTCCGCTCGCGTTCGCCGGTCACGTGGAAGGTTGTGTTGTAAATTAGCATAATCAATATTCTCTTTCGCCGAAAATGTCGGTGCCGATTCTTACCTCGGTGCTCCCGTTTCGGACGGCTACGTGCCAATCGTGGCTCATTCCCCAGCTCTTCACATTGAAGGTCGCGTCTGTCAAACCTTGGGGAGACAGCAGGGTCAGGAGGTCGCGATACGCTTCTTCGAGGCTCTGGAATTCGCGGGCTATCTGTGTCTCGTCGTCGGTGATGGAGGCCATCCCCATTACCCCGCGCAGACGCACGTTCGGCCAACGTTCGGCCAGGATGGTCGAGCGCATCACATCGAGCACTTCACCGGGCATCCAGCCGCTCTTGGTTTCTTCCTGCGCCACGTGGAGTTCGAGCAGGATGTCGATGGTGCGGCCGTTTTTGGCAGCCTGTTTCTGAATCTCGTCCAACAGACGTTCGCTGTCAACGCTTTCTATCATCGAAATGAAAGGTGCGATGTATTTGACTTTGTTGGTCTGAAGGTGTCCGATGAAATGCCATTCTATATCCTTGGGCAGCGTCTCGTATTTCTGTTTCACCTCCTGTTCGCGGCTCTCCCCGAAGATGCGTTGCCCGTTGTCGTATGCTTCCTGCAGCTTTTCGACGGGATGGAATTTCGAGACGGCGCAAAGCTCCACCCCCTGGGGCAGAGCCTTGCGTATGGCATTGATGTTGTCGGTGACGCTCATTTATTCGCTTTTTTCGGTTGTTTCGGTTGTTTCGGTTGTTTCTGGAGTTTCGGTTGTTTTGGTTTTCACAACGCCGTGGAATACATCCATGAGTGTGGTCTCCGAGATGGTGTTCACTTCCCAGTCGCTCATGGTGCCCTTCATGCCGTCTTTGAGGTTTTTCAGGGCATCGCTGAAGCTCTTGGCCTGCACGAGCATGGTCTGGGAACTTTTCTTTTCTGTGTCGGTCTTTTCGTCGAACGAGATAAACATCACCTTGGCTTTGTACCAACGGTCGCCTTCGGGGTCGATGAAAAGCTCGGCAATCTTCTCTTTCTTTACGGCCGTCACTTCAAATTCGCCCGAGATGTAGGGCTTCATTTCTTCGATGATGCGGCTTTCTGCCTCGGTGAACGAGATAGCATCTACAAGGTAGGCTTCTGTCACTTTCTTTTGTGTGCCGTTTTCGATAACCTTCTCGAATTTTACACGGCATTCATACCAATTTCCTGTTGTTGTCATTTGTTTGTTGTTTTACTTCTGAGATTCCGAAGAAGCCGGTGTCTCATATAAATTGTTGTTGATTTCGCGTATATAGGCCAGCAATTCTTCCCGCCCGGTTTTAGTCTCTGCCGATGTCTGCAGGATGACGGGCAACACTTCCCACTCCTCGCTGAGCCGTTCTCTGTAGGCTTCGAAATTGCGTTGCCATTGGGCTTTGCTCAGTTTGTCAAGTTTGGTGAACACCAGAGCAAAGGGAATGCCGTTGCTGCCCAGCGTGCGTATAAATTCCAAATCTATCGCCTGCGGTTCCAGGCGGCAGTCTATCAGCACGAAGAGAAGGGTCATCTGCGCGCGGTTCAGTACATATCCCATGATGAGACGGCGCAGTTTCTCCTGGTCGTTCTTGCCCAGTTTGGCATAGCCGTAGCCCGGCAAATCGACAATGTACCAACGTTTCTGTTTCGACTCCTCGTCGGTCACCATGAAGTGGTTGATGAGGAGTGTCTTGCCGGGTTTGGCCGATGTTTTGGCCAGCCCTTTTTGGTTGGTGAGCATGTTGATGAGCGACGATTTGCCCACATTGGAACGTCCGATGAAGGCGTACTCGGGCTCTTTCACCTGAGGACATTTCCTGAAGTCTGTATTGCTGATGATAAATTCTGCTTTCATTCTTTAAGCCATTTGTCGAGCCAGTTGAAATAGACACGCTGCCAGAAGACACCGTTCTGAGGTTGGAGCACCCAGTGACACTCGTCAGGAAAATAAAGGAATTGGGCGGGAATGCCTTTCATGCGAGCCACGTTGAAGGCCTGCATGCCTTGATCCACGGTCACGCGGTAGTCTTTCTCGTTGTGAATCACGAGGATGGGGGTGTCCCAATTGTTGACCAGTTTGTTGGGTGAGTTGCGATAGCTGCGCTGCGCCACTTCGTTGTCGAGGTCGTAGGGAGCCCCGCCCATATCCCAGTTGTCGAACCACGATTCTTCGGTCATGCCCCACATGCTTTCCCAATTGTAGATGCCGGCGTGGGCTATCATGCATTTGAAGCGTTTTTGGTGGACCCCCATGAGTTGATAGACACTGTAGCCGCCGAAGCTTGCACCCACGGCCCCCAAGTGATTGTTGTCGCACCAAGGTTCTTTTCTCACTTCGTCAATGGCTGTCAGGTAGTCATCGATGCACTGCCCGGAGTAGTCGCCCGAGATTTGTTCGTTCCATGCCTGACCGAAGCCCGGGAGTCCGTGACGGTTGGGTGCTACGATGACGTAGCCGTTCGATGCCATGATGCGGAAATTCCAGCGCAGGCTCCAAAACTGGCTGAGGGGACTTTGCGGACCGCCCTCGCAGTAGAGCAGCGTCGGGAATTTGTGACCCGGATTTTGCCTCAGTGTTTCGTCAAAGCCGGTGGGATAAATGACCCACACCAGCATCGAATCGCCGTTGGTGCATTCCATCCAGCGTTCTTCCACACGAATGGGTTTGAGAGCAGCGATGAATTCGTCGTTCTCGTGGCTGATTTGGGTAGCGACCATTGCTGTGGCTCCGGTTGTGTATTTCCCCAGCGAGAAGACTTCGGTGGGAACTTCCATCGACTGGCGGCAGGCGATGAGTTCGTTGCCTGCCCAACAGAGGCTCTTGTAGTTGGCCTGCACTTGTGCCGAGAGTTGTCGTACGGTGGCCGTTTCAACATCGACAGCCATGATGCGCTCGGTGGCATGCACGGTGCTGAGGAAAATTATTTCTTTGCTGTCGGCACTCCATATCATGCCGTCGCAATTGTTGTCGTAGTTCAGGGTCAAATCCTTTGGCGTCGAGTGGCTGTATTTGCCGTTTTCGAGCGTAATGGTAGCAGTCATCAGCCGGTTTTTGTCGCTTTCATATCCGTCGCGTTCCATACTCGTCCACGCCAACTGCTTTCCATCGGGACTCCACACGGGGTTTTGGTCATAACCCATGTTGCCGAGCGTCAGGTTGAGGTGGTCGCCCGTCTTGGTGTCGTAAAGATAGAGATCGGAGTTGGTCGAGAAGGCATATTCTTTGCCTGTTTTGGCTCTGCATGTATAGACCAGGGCTCTGCCGTCGGGACTCCAGGCGAAACTTTCTGTGCCGCCGAAGGGGCGCATCGGACTTTCCCAAGGTTTGCCCCTGAGCAGGTCGGCCGTGTTCTCGTCGATGTCGCCGTTTGACTTCACATCGGCGAGGTAGGGGTGCGGATAATTTCTTACCCAATCGTCCCAATGTCTGTACATCAGGTCTTCATACACCACGCCCGAAGTTTTGTCCAAGCCCTCATAGAGGTCTTTCCAGTCGGTGCCGCCGGGCTGGGAAACGGTGCTTTGGCTGTGGTCTCCAGGATTGGCCAGCGGAATGGCCATAATCATCAGCACCCGTTTGCCGTCGGGAGAGAAGGAGAATCCCTCGATGTCGTGGTCGGTCTTGCTGATTTGCCGGCGATGCGTGCCGTGATAGTCCATGGCCCAAATTTGACCCTTGTAGAGGAAAGCGATGTTTTTGTTGTCTATCCATACAGCATTTTGTTCGCTGC
This sequence comes from uncultured Bacteroidales bacterium, assembly GCA_937899265.1. Taxonomy (GTDB): domain Bacteria; phylum Bacteroidota; class Bacteroidia; order Bacteroidales; family UBA3663; genus Liminaster. Next base: position 4,899 of record CALBPV010000043.1, on the reverse strand, counting down.
CCGGTGTGTGGGTGAGGGGAGTGGCAGCGCTCCACGTTCCGTCTTCATTGCGGGTCGAGAGCATAATCTCCCGGTTGCTTTTGTTCTCTTTCACACTGCGATAAGTCACGCCCCAAATCATCTTGTCTCCGTCGGGCGACACCTGTACATCGCTCACGGTTCCCATCTCTTGCAGAAGTTCCGGGGTGAACTGCCCGTTGGTCACCGTGCGCTGTGACTTGCCTACATACACTTCGCCGCTTTCGTCAGCCTGTCGTTCCACAGGGGCACATGCAGCCAATGCCATTGTTCCTATTGCCATAAGGCCCAAATATTTCATTTGTATTATACCTATTATATATATAAGAGACATTTTCGCGGGTGCAAAGATAACACATTTATTTGATACTTCCAAATTTCGAGGCATAAATTTTCTAAATCGACTTATTTTGGATGTAAAGCTGGCTCGGCGACTGGTTTCGGACGGTTTCGAACCCCGAAAAATAGGTCGTTTGACACGTTTGTTTGGCAAAAGTTGGGCTAAATTGTTAAAATTCTGTCAAAATTTGAAGATTTTGGCAAGAATGTTTGGTCAGTATGAAAATAACCGCTATCTTTGCACCCGCAATTCGGAAATAAACATCGGGTTGCAATGATCTTTGAACAGTTGAAACTGATTACATACAGAATAGCAAGTAGTACTATTAGAATGGGTAGAGCAAGGTGAAAGAGCTTTACCGTTCAATTCCAGAAAAAGGATATGAATCGAATAGAATAGCAGTCAGGTTTGGACTTTGAGGTTGAAGGTTGAATGAAAAAAAACTTACAACGAAGAGTTTGATCCTGGCTCAGGATGAACGCTAGCGACAGGCCTAACACATGCAAGTCGAGGGGCAGCACTTCGGGTGGCGACCGGCGCACGGGTGAGTAACGCGTATGTAACCTGCCCTCCAGAGGGGTACAGCCCATCGAAAGATGGATTAATACCGCATAAAGCCGCATTGAAACATTTTAAGGCGGCCAAAGATTTATCGCTGGAGGATGGACATGCGTATGATTAGCTGGTTGGCGGGGTAACGGCCCACCAAGGCGACGATCATTAGGGGTTCTGAGAGGAAGGTCCCCCACATTGGTACTGAGACACGGACCAAACTCCTACGGGAGGCAGCAGTGAGGAATATTGGTCAATGGGCGGAAGCCTGAACCAGCCAAGTCGCGTGAAGGACGACGGCCCTATGGGTTGTAAACTTCTTTAGCAGCAGAGTAATAAGGGGAACGTGTTCCCCGATGCAAGTATGCTGAAAATAAGGATCGGCTAACTCCGTGCCAGCAGCCGCGGTAATACGGAGGATCCGAGCGTTATCCGGATTTATTGGGTTTAAAGGGTGCGCAGGCGGCTTTTTAAGTCAGCGGTAAAATCGTGAGGCTCAACCTCATCGTGCCGTTGAAACTGGAGAGCTTGATTGTATTCGAGGTTGGCGGAATTCGCCGTGTAGCGGTGAAATGCATAGATATGGCGAAGAACTCCGATTGCGTAGGCAGCTGACCAGGCTACAAATGACGCTCATGCACGAAGGTGCGGGGATCGAACAGGATTAGATACCCTGGTAGTCCGCACAGTAAACGATGAATACTTGTTTTTGGCGATATACAGTCAGAGACAAAGCGAAAGTGATAAGTATTCCACCTGGGGAGTACGCCGGCAACGGTGAAACTCAAAGGAATTGACGGGGGCCCGCACAAGCGGAGGAACATGTGGTTTAATTCGATGATACGCGAGGAACCTTACCCGGGCTTGAACTGCAGAGGAATGCGGTGGAGACACCAAAGCCCTTCGGGGTCTCTGTGGAGGTGCTGCATGGTTGTCGTCAGCTCGTGCCGTGAGGTGTCGGCTTAAGTGCCATAACGAGCGCAACCCTTTTCTCCAGTTACCATCATTGAGTTGGGGACTCTGGAGACACTGCCATCGCAAGATGCGAGGAAGGATGGGATGACGTCAAATCAGCACGGCCCTTACGTCCGGGGCGACACACGTGTTACAATGGGAAGGACAGCGAGGAACGATGCGGCGACGCAAAGGTAATCTTGAAACCTTCTCCCAGTTCGGATTGGAGTCTGCAACTCGACTCCATGAAGCTGGATTCGCTAGTAATCGCGCATCAGCCATGGCGCGGTGAATACGTTCCCGGGCCTTGTACACACCGCCCGTCAAGCCATGAAAGCCGGGGGCGCCTGAAGTCCGTGACCGCGAGGATCGGCCTAGGGTGAAACTGGTGATTGGGGCTAAGTCGTAACAAGGTAGCCGTACCGGAAGGTGCGGCTGGAACATCTCCTTTCTGGAGTTAAAAGAAGCAAGCCCGAGTACTCGGGCGACAGGAATGGCAGAGGTGAGGCAATCAAGCTCGCTTGATTGACACAACTCGGACATTACTGTGACGGAGAACGCAGTTCTACGTTTCTTCTTTTTACAGCTACAGATATAGATGACGTGAGTGCTTCAGCACGAACAACGTCTCCGACGTTAAAGCTACAAAGCACGAACAACATCTCCTGCCGGAGACTTCAAAATTCCAAAGACTGCTATAATATACAGGTAGAGCTTTCTTGCTCTCCCATTCCTGCTTGTTTTTTGGTAATCGGTTTTTTCATATAGTCGGGGGATTAGCTCAGCTGGCTAGAGCACCTGCTTTGCAAGCAGGGGGTCATCGGTTCGAATCCGTTATTCTCCACAACGTTATTTGGATATTTTGGAATTTTTGTTTTTCAAATTAAGATTCCGATTCTCCGATAACCACGATCTTTGACATATTGAGGAAAAAAGTTAAAGTAAAGTAGATTTAACCGCGTTTCCGGCTTGGCCCATGGGTCGAGACGGAGACACAACAAGATACAACTCTAACAAACTTACTTCTTCATAGGGATTGTTTTTGCAATACAAAACAATCTGTCTGAGAAGTACGAGCGTTCAAAAAAGAAAGAAGAAAGAAAGGGCAACAGGCGGATGCCTTGGCTCTCGAAGGCGAAGAAGGACGTGACAAGCTGCGACAAGCTCCGGGGAGGTGCAAATGACCCTTGATCCGGAGATTTCCGAATGGGGCAACCCAATGGACCAAATATCCATTACATCGTAAGATGGGCGAACGCCGGGAACTGAAACATCTTAGTACCGGCAGGAAAAGAGAACAAAAGTTTATTCCCCCAGTAGTGGCGAGCGAACGGGGAAGAGCCCAAACCGGACGGTTTACGGACCGTCCGGGGTTATAGGATTCACGCCACGTCAAGAACGAAGCGAGCAGAAGCAGATGGAAGTATGCGGCAGAGAGGGTGATACCCCCGTACGCGAAGCTGAGCGAAGACCAGTGAACACCTGAGTAGCGCGGAGCACGAGAAATTCCGTGTGAATTGGCCGGGACCATCCGGCAAGGCTAAATACTCTCGAGAGACCGATAGCGTATAGTACCGTGAGGGAAAGGTGAAAAGAACCCCGCAAGGGGAGTGAAAAAGAACCTGAAACCAGTTGCCTACAAGCGGTCGGAGGCCTACGGGCTGACGGCGTGCCTTTTGCATAATGAACCTACGAGTTGCCTATTCCGGCGAGGCTAAGCTCTTCAAGAGTGGAACCGAAGCGAAAGCGAGTCTCAAATGGCGCTTAGTCGGAATTGGCAGACGCGAAACTGAGTGATCTACGCCTGGCCAGGATGAAGCTGGGGTAAAACCCACTGGAGGTCCGCACCGATAAGCGTTGAAAAGCTTACGGATGAGCTGGGCGTAGGAGCGAAAGACCAATCAAACTCAGAGATAGCTCGTACTCCCCGAAATGCATTTAGGTGCAGCCTGCACTGTTACTTGCGTAAGGTAGAGCCACTGATAGGAAGCGAGGGTTTCACCGCCTGTCAATTCCTGATAAACTCCGAATGTGCGCAAGGAGGAAGTGTGGAGTGAGGGCGCGGGTGCTAACGTCCACGTCCGAGAGGGAAATAACCCAGACCGCCGGCTAAGGCCCCGAATTGTGGGCCGAGTTGAACAAAACGAAGTGGGAGAGCAGAGACAGTCAGGATGTTGGCTTGGAAGCAGCCATTCATTTAAAGAGTGCGTAACAGCTCACTGATCGAGCCCTCCCGCGTGGATAATAATCGGGCATAAGTCCACAGCCGAAGCCGCGGGATTGCAACAAGAAAAAGAATCGGTAGGGGAGCATTCTGTACAGCGGTGAAGGATTTCCGAGAGGGGCTCTGGAGCGTACAGAAAAGCAGATGTAGGTATAAGTAACGATAAAGGGGGCGAGAAACCCCCTCGCCATAAAACTAAGGATTCCTGATCAACGTTAATCGGATCAGGGTTAGTCGGGTCCTAACGGACACCCTTTGGGGGCACCGGAAGGACGAGCCGGTCAAGATTCCGGCACCGCTATTGGCGGAGACGCAGGGACAGAGGAGTGACACGGCCGCGCACAGACGGAATAGTGCGTTAAAGGGAGTAGATGCTGATCCGAATAGGCAAATCCGTTCGGAGAATCGAACCTGACAGAACGATGAACCTTCGGGGGACTCGATAGCGCCGGTAAACAGACTCTCAAGAAAAACTGCTATCATCCAACGCCAACAGCGCCCGTACCGCAAACCGACACAGGTAGTTGGGTAGAATATACCAAGGCGCTCAGGAGACTCGCGGTTAAGGAACTAGGCAAAATGACCCCGTAACTTCGGGATAAGGGGACCTCACTGAGGAAGTGAGGCGCAGAGAATAGGTCCAGGCAACTGTTTAACAAAAACACAGGGCTGTGCGAAATCGAAAGATGCGGTATACAGCCTGACACCTGCCCGGTGCCGGAAGGTTAAGAGGAGTGGTCAGCGGAAGCGAAGCCATGAATTGAAGCCCCGGTAAACGGCGGCCGTAACTATAACGGTCCTAAGGTAGCGA
>CALBPV010000042.1 GCA_937899265.1 uncultured Bacteroidales bacterium | reverse complement strand
TCATGGTTCATGGTTCACGGTTCACGGTTCAAGGTTCAAGATTCAAGGTTCAAGGTTCAAGGTTCAAGGTTGACCTTTGACCTTTGACCTTAGACCTTAGACCGGTCTCTTCGGACCTTTGACCTTAGACCTTTGACCGGTCTCTTCGGACCTTAGACTTTTGACCTTAGACCGTCCTTCAGGACGCAGAGACCTTTGTCCTTTGAACCGACAATCCGTTCAATCCGTTCAATCTGTAGAGAATCGAGACAGGTGTGACAGGGGACAGGTTCGTGTCGCGATACAAAAATATAAACAGGACAGGAACCTATCCCCATGTCCTTCCCCATTCCCACTGTGCATTTACGCTTCTCTTAGAATCGAATCAATGTAGAACCTTGGTTGCCAATCTTCACGGCATAGACGCCGGAAGGCAGGTCGGGAAGTTCCACTATACCGTTTTGCGCTTCGGCATCAAGAAGCCTCTGTCCTGACAGGTTGTAGATGGTTACACGGATGTCAGGATTTCCGCTGATGTGCAGCGTGCGTCCCTCCAGCGTAGCCCTGATGTGGTCTGCGGGCAACTCGGGGATGGCAGAGGTGATGTCCAGCACGTAGAGCAGACCCTTGTAGGCATTGATCTTGCCGGCACCGTAGCGCAACGGATTCTGGCTGGTGAACTCGTCGGTATCGCTGGTATGACGGATGATGTCCTTGATGTCATTGTTGGTCAGCGTCTTGCCCTTGTCCTGGGCAGCCTGCAGCCAGAGAGCAATGACGCCGGCAGCGGCGGGTGTTGACATGGACGTGCCCGACATGAAGGTATAGGGATAATAGCGTGGCTCATTCTGACCATTGAACTGGCCGGAATAGGAAGCCTTTGCGTATGGCATTTCGGAGCTGTCAAAGCTGTTGGCCGCAGCATAGACGGAATAGCCGGGAGCAGCCACGTCGGGATATGCATGGCGGTCGGCGCTGAAGTCGTGACCATAACTGCTGAAGCTGGCATAGCGACCAATGACCTCGTCGGAGTTGGGCTGCAATTCGCCATCTTTGTTAACGCGGTTGTCGGCGACGTATGCCCCGATGGTGACAGGCTCGCCGGATGTGTTCCAGTCGCCCATGGAGTTCTCCGAGCTGCCCGGCTTCAGCACGTCGGGTTCCTCCATTGTGCCTGCATAGCATGAGAAATAGTCGCCCCAGGCCTGCATCTCCACATCACCCTCCGTAGATGTGAAGATGAGCATGGGATACCAGTTCTGCGTCTCGCTGAACCCATCAGGTCCTGTAGTCATTTCAAACCGTCCTTCGAACTGAAGTTTGGCATGGGTATAGGTGAACTGCTGGTTGTCCTTGTCCAGTCCGGTACCCATCCCTATCACTACTCCAAGCTCTCCGATGGTCATATATTTGCTCAACTTATCGGGAATTTCCGTATTCTGGTAATAGGCAGGCGCCACAGTTGTTTTCAAATTGAAAAAATCGTCAAGCGTATAGTTCACGGCAAATCCTTGCTGATATTCCTCGGTAGCATTCGATGTCAGGGGCAGGTTGCAGTCATAGACCACATTGCCTTCCTTGTCGGTAATGGCCAGGGTGACTTTCACCTCTTTGTCGGTACGGAACAGGCAGTGGACTTCTCCATGCGAGGTTGCATTCTTGGCCCACACCTTCAGACTTTTGCCCTTGCTGATGGTACGGGCGATGTACGTGGAGTCGTCACCCTCGTTGCTGGCACACAGCGCCATCACGTTACCCTGCTTGCAGTAGTTACCGATGTAGCGGGCCATCGTGCTGGTACCGTCGTGCAGACCATCGTGGAAATTACCGCTCCAGCTGATGACGAGGGGCTTGTTCTGCTGGGCGGCAAAATGCCTCAGGGCATACATCGACTGCAAGTTGTTGTAGGTATCCAGATAATCCTTCATCGCAGGATACAATTTCTCCTGTTCTTCCGTCACTGCCGACTGTGCCAATATCAGCTCGGCGTCGGGAGCCATGCCGCCCAACTTTCCGCTGCTGGCATCGCGGCCCTGGAAGGTGCCCTGATAGTCCACGTGGCGACCTGCGGCGATGCTGGCACAGTGGGTGCCATGCGAGCCGTCGGGGTCTTTCACCTTCATCGTGTCGAGAATGATATCGGGGTTGGTGAAATACGATCCTGTCAGCGTCAGCGTGGTGTTCACTCCCTGGTCGTCTGTCACCTGAATACCGAACAAGGACTCACCCTCTGTGCGGTACACCTCGGTACCAGGCTGGTAGACGCCTTTGATGCGCAGGTTTCCGTCCTTGTCCTTGAACATGGGGTGGGTGAAGTCGTAGCCTCCGTCAATGAGTCCGATAATGACACCCTTTCCCGTATAGGCCTGAGGCAGGTCTTCCATGCCATCGGCCTTGCCCTGATGAGCCTCGTCCACATGCGACACTTTGCGTGCGGCATCGGTCTTCTGACTACCTTTGCCGGGAATGTCGATGAGCAGCACACCCTCGATGGCTGCAGCATTGTCCAGCTGCGCCATGGGCAGGTCCACCAGTATTTGGTTGGCAATCAGCGAACGAATCTCACCGCCCATCTCTATCAACTGGTTGGCAATGGCTGCCGCACTGACATCCATGCTGCATGTCACGACGAAGAACCCACGCTCCTGGTCGCTACCCTGTGGTGCAGCACTACGGGAACGGGATTGGCAACTGTTTCTCAGCCTCAGCCCATTGACATTGGGAGAGAACACACTTTGCGCCTGAACGCCTGTCACTGACAGCAATGCCGCTGCCATCATTACAATTGTTTTCTTCATATCTTTCTTTGTTATACCATTAATCATACACGCGCACTTTTTTGCAAAATTCCTCATATTGGGGCTTCGTATTTTGAAATCTGCTGCAAAGATAAGAATAAAAGACAATATAAGTAAGTGACTAAGTGTTAAAAATGGCAAAAGACATAAAATTTAACATAAAATTAACGATTGACGGCAAAGAGCATGTCGTAACGGCATCTACAAAATGTCAAACGGCTTGCTCAAGAAATGGAGATAGCGTGCGCGAGGCCATAGAATGGCTCGAAAAGATTTCTGGAAGCATGACAATTCGCCACGGACATCTTTCATCGAATCCCTTGGCAAGAAGAAGCACAAAACAGTCCCCGAAAACACCGAAATTCCCCGCAAATCCGTTCCACAAGGCTTGTGAATGTTAAAAATTGGGAAAAATTTGGGCAGTTCGGAAATTTTGCTTATATTTGCACGCCCTTTATGGGTACGTATCCCAAACAATGTCTTCACAAACGACGTAACAGCGTCACTGCACAACTTTAGAAATCAACGCTCAGAATGGCTACAGGCATCACTCGGTATCACGCACGCTACTATGCGGCCCTGCTCACCCGACAGCGGGCCAATGGCGACCTAGGCTCTTTGTCCCAGTCGCTGCTAAGTTCGCCGGTGGATATCAATCCCCATCAGATTGACGCAGTCCTGTTTGCTTTTGGCAGTCCGCTGTCGAAAGGTGTGGCGCCGACAGAAGAAGAGTTCCAGAAACGTATGTTTGAAGAGGTGTGGCTCAAAAATACGGAACGATTTGCCTCAAAAACACGGAATGATTAACCTCAAAAACACGGAACAAATCGTCTCAAAAACACCGAATTGCTTGCAAGATTAAAAATAAAAATGTATCTTTGCCCCGTCTAACAAAAAAATAATTAGCAATATGGAATATCTTAACAGAACTGCCGATGAAATGCTTCAAGATATGCTTGACGCATTCGGAGCAGTATTGATAGAAGGACCGAAGTGGTGCGGAAAGACTACAACAGCAGAGCAGATAGCGAGGAGCGTGATAAAGTTGCAAGATACAGACATGCGAGATGAATACCTTACAACAGCAGCCTCAAAGCCGTCCATGTTATTACAAGGAGACACGCCACGCTTGATAGACGAATGGCAGGATGCACCCGTGTTATGGGATGCAGTTCGAACGATGGTTGATAGTCGCGCTTTACCTGGTCAATTTGTGCTTACAGGGTCAAATGCTGTTGACCGTTCAAAGATACATCATTCGGGAAATGGTCGCATAGCACGTATGACGATGCTGCCCATGAGTTTGTGGGAATCCAAAGAATCGACGGGAGAGGTCTCGTTGAGTCGGTTGTTTAATGAGCCTGATTATGACATCGACGGTTGTCGTTCTAAGATGTCTATTGAAGATTTAATCTTTGCCGCATGTCGTGGAGGATGGCCTGCCACGCTTGCTGCACGTAGTAAAAAATCGCAGTTACTCATTGCACGAAACTATGTGCGCACCATCTGTAGTGAAGACATTTCGCGTATAGACAAGAAACAACGTAATGAGAAACTGGCGATGCAGATTCTCCGCTCATACGCCCGCAACATTTCTACACTTGCAAAAAAAACAAGTATGCTTGCAGATGTTGTGGCATCAGGGGATATGGAATGCAGTATCGATACTTTTAGTGATTATGTAGATGCCCTTGAACGCCTGTTCGTGATTCAAGACATTGATGCATGGTGTCCTGCTATCCGCAGCAAAACCGTTATTCGCAGTTCTCATAAGCGAGGTTTCTGTGACCCGTCGATTGCTGTGGCACTGATGGGACTGACTCCAGATGCATTATCTGTGCAAATGAAGACATTTGGCTTTATCTTTGAACAGATGTGCGTGCGCGACTTGAAGGCCTATACGCAAGGAATATATAGCCAAGTGTCATATTATCATGACCGCTATGACTTAGAGGCAGACTTTGTCCTTCACCTAGAAGATGGCCGCTATGCCTTAATAGAGTGTAAACTGGGCAGCCGTGAGATTGAGGAGGGGGCAGGCCATTTGTTGGAACTGAAACGACTCATACGCGAACACAATGAGAAAGAAAAGCAGATGCCCATTCGAGAACCTGACTTGTTGATTGTATTGACAGGAGGGCAAATGGCTTATACGCGAACCGATGGTGTAAAGATCATACCGTTGGGGACGCTAAAACCGTAATTAAAATTTAGACAGAAAATAAGTGTGAGCACCGTACTCGCCCCTGCATAGATGACCATCGACATCCCCCCCCCTTCCCTTCAGGGGAGGGCTGGGGAGAGGCTGAACTTGAAACCTGAAACCCATTTGCCGCAATTCTCCAATTCTCAAATTCTTGATTAATGGAAGAACCCTTAGAATTTGGCATGATTGATTCCAAAAATATAAAAATATTGTTAAATCGGTGTACGTTTTCGGCAATTTATTTTGTTTATTGCCGATTTTGTACTATCTTTGCAGCCATAAAAGGTTATCATTATGAAGAAAACTTACAGGGAAAAGATATTGGATTATGCTGCGCAGACGGAATCGTTCACAAGCGAAATGCTGTTCAGTTGGCTGGAAAGCGAAGGCATGGACTCTCGCAACTCTATGGCAGTAACATTGTCAAGAATGTTGCGAAGAGGCGAATTGGTACGTGTCGCCAAAGGTCGTTACACTCGTTCCGAAGGGAAGAGTACCTTTCTTGCCGTGCCTACAGAAAAAGAAATCACCATCTGCAAAAAGTTGTCAAAGGCACTGCCATTCACCCCTCTTTGCATTTACAACGGGAGTGTACTGGCTCCTCTCCAACATCATCTGTCGGATAACCGAATGACCTACGTTGAGACAGATCGTTATGCGCTGGAATCTGTCTTTGACATCTTGAGACGCGACACTCCCAATGTGTGGCTGACACCGGATGGAGACATGGTTTCCCGCTACATCAATCTTGCTGACGGAGGCATCATAGTGAAGCCCCTGATTACAGAATCGCCCGTTGAACAGGTGGACGGTGTGCCCTCTCCCACATTGGAAAAGCTGCTGGTGGACATTGAGAAAGATGCAGATTTTCAATACCTGCAAGGTGCAGAAGCCATGCGGATGCGCGAAAATGCAGAGAGTCTTTATAACTTAAATACCGCCCGGCTGAACCGATATGCCAAGCGACGTGGACTGAAGATTTGAAATAATGATAGACAGGAAATGTTTTACAACGGAATGGATTCAGCAGAAATCCAGAGAACTCAACTATAATGACAAAAACATCATCGAGAAAGTTATCCGGGCACTGTCGCTTCTCGACATGTTGGCCGCTTCCGATTGTCCCTTCTGCTTCAAGGGAGGGTCTTGTCTGATGCTGTTGCTTAGGGTGACAGGGGACAGGTTCCTGTCACGGTACAAAAAATAAACGGGAAACCCATCCGGGCGAGGGGCTTTGAACATTAATTGCCATTCATTGACCATTAATTCATTCATTAATATTGTTGCCTCAAAGCGGCTGAATGTGTGTGATGTATGAGGGAAGAGGGAAGAGGGAAGAAGGAAGAGAGAAAGAGGGAAGATGGAAGAGGGAGCTTTTCGTTTCCGACCGACAAATCGGGAGCAAAACAGGAAAAACAGGAGCAAAACGGGGCAGAAAAGTGGCAAAATGCCCCGTTTTTGAGTTCCACAAGGCTTGTGGAAGCGTTAAATTTGTGAAAAAAGGGCGAGAATTCAAAAATAATCAATATATTTGCACCTGCATTGGCTAATCATCCAAAGATGTAGCTATTGCAACGACATATTAAAAAAGCGACACTAACGCTTGGCTTTGGTTGTTTGAACCTAGGAAATTCAAATTCTGATCAGAGACAAATGCAGAGGTGACCGTGACGGATGTGTATATACGCAGCCGGGGCGTGCCGAGGGCTACTTATGCCCTCATGCACGCTTTTCGGGGCATTGTATATCTCTCCCGCGTGAGCATTACTCTGTTCGTTCTTTTGGAAGGGCTTCCTAGGGCCTAAATGGTGGAACGAGCATCAGTCGATGCCCACGCTTTTTGTTATGTGGAAAAAGAAAAGTCATAGCATCATAAGCCGTTTTGGGCATTGGACGGCAATCAAAAGAGTATCCAAAACTCGGATTTAACTGTAAGCATAAAAAGATAACAATGTTCAAAGTAATATGGGATCCTGATTACAATGGTGTTCGACTTACAATGTCGAGCAAGGGCGATGCGCTCAATGTGTCGCCTCGCCCTGTATTTTGGGAAGAATTGGACTTATTAGAACTAAATAAGAAAGGATGGATATATCCCCACGTAGATGAGCCGTTGCTTTGGGCGTGCGATCGCCGTTATTTCTATAAAGGACAGTTCGTGCTTGAGGTGAAGGGCGGTAATGTATTTGATGCACCAACTGTTATTCAACAGGAAGGTTTTGAAGCATTAACCTTGCAACCGGTTAATATGGCTAAATTGAAATCTCGTAACGAGGATACAATGTTTATCATCGAACATGAGGCAATGGACTTTATCAACCAAACATATCGTAGATATAAGAACATCAGAGAAGTATCCCAGAAAAATCCAGATTTAGACTTTCAAACACTGGCTTCTAATTTAGGAAAGAAAACAAAGGAAGAACATGTTGTAGTAAAAGAAGATTGTGATAGTTTTGATATCATGCCTTTAAGTAAGGCGGAGGAACAAGGTAAAGTACCTATATTAACTAATAAGATAGAGATGTATATATCCTCATTCTCTGGGGGAAAAGATTCGCAGGTTGTTCTTGATTTAGTTACAAGAGTTATTCCAAGCGAAGATTTCATAGTCACATATAGTGATACAGGGTATGAGTTGCCAACATCATTAGCTTTATACAAGAGAGTCGAAAAACTTTACAAAGAAAAATTTCCTTCGCTTCAATTCTATATTACAAAAAACCATCAGAATGTACTTTATTATTGGGATGAAATGGATTCTCCAAGTAGAATTCATAGATGGTGTTGCGCAGTGATGAAGACTGCCCCTTTATATAAATTCTTAAAAGAATTGAATGGAACAGGTAAACAACCATATGTGATGGCATTTGAGGGGGTGAGAGCTGAGGAAAGTGAAACACGGTCTTCTTATCAGAGAATTGGGAAAGGCGTTAAGCATGGAAACGTAGTTAATGTTAGGCCAATATTTGCATGGTGTGCTACAGAGGTTTGGTTATACATTTTCTTGAACAAATTACCTATAAATGAAGCATATCGCAGAGGATTGAGTAGAGTCGGATGTGTGGTTTGTCCTCTTAGTTCCGAGATTGGGGATTGCATGGACAATTTACTATTCCCCAAGACTGCAAAGCCATTTATCGATAAACTTAAAGAGAATACCATCAAAGCTGGTATACGCAATGTTGATGAATATATAAAATTAAGGAAATGGAAAGTAAGGGCTGGTGGCGACCGACACCATTCTGTTTCAAGTGTTGAAATCAAAGCAACAAATCCAGACTTCAAGGCTTTTGTTACAAATCCCAAGGAAAATATCTTTGAGTGGTTGAAAACGTTGGGGACGTTGAATTTTAGTCATGAAAGCGAGACCTATTATCAAGGAGAAATAAAGTTCGAATCTAATGTCTATTTGTTGACTTTGGAATTGGGTAAAACCTATAAGGAATTTACGATAGAGGTTAAGAACGTTGGAGCTGACATTCCTTTTGTAAGCCTTTTGCGAAAAGTATTACAAAAGACGGCACATTGTGCTCATTGTGAAGTCTGTGAAGTAGAATGCCCAACAGGAGCTTTATCAGTGGTACCTATCGTCAAAATAGATACAAAGAAATGTGTTCGATGCCATCGGTGCTTAAATTTTATAGATAATGGTTGTGAAGTAGCGAACTCAATAAAGAAAACAATTGGAGTATCTAATAATAAGAATATGAAGTCTGATAAAACTATTTTAAGTAAGTATAATACATTTGGGTTTAGGGAAAAATGGCTCGCTTATTACATGGAGAATTATGCGACTTATTCAAAGCAGAGCCCTCATGGTTTGAACGTAGATAAACAATACCCCAGGTTTATGGGCTGGTTATCCGATGCCGACATAACATTAAATGGAACAGAAACCATCTCCGAAACTGGTCAACTGATTGCCCAAAAATATCAAAGCCGAAAGTTAGCTGCTTGGGAAATCATATGGATAAATCTATGTAATAAAACAGAACTCTTTTCATGGTATATAAGTAATTATTATTCAGACAAACCGTATAGCAGAAAAGAGATGGAGATATCAATATCTGATACATTTTCACAATATTCAAAGCCTGTAAGGGATAATGCGATGAAGGCATTCTTCAATACTTTTAAAGAATGCCCATTAGGTTCATCCATTCCAATCTGTGTCCCTGAAATGAAGGGAAATAATGTAGTCGCTATTAGCCGTCACCCTCATAACGAACTATCAATGGTTGCTGCGGCATATTCACTCTATCGATATGCAGAAAAGCATAAGCGGTTTATGTTGACAGTTTCCGAGTTCTATGACGAGAATCAGCAAGAGGGTATAATTAGGCAGTTTGGCATTGACAGAGAGGTATTTGAACGTCTGCTTATAAGTATACAAGAAGAAAGCAATCACGTTCTTCGTGCAGAATTAAACATGGGTCTTGACAATATTATCCTTAGAGAGGATTTGTCTTCTGTGGATATATTGAAATTAATGTTATAAATAGAAATAATAGAAAATTTATAATAAAGATATGGCAACAAAATATTCGGATTTTATCAAGATGCAGAAATTTCTGCCAGTCTATGATATGACAGACGAAACTCCAGATTTGTGGGGAACTTTCATCCCGACGAAACAGTTTTGTAAATTGTTGTCTCGTAGTATAACCGCAATCACATCGAAAGAAATTAGCAAACGGCGTTCGATGTGGGTTCGTGGAACGTTCGGTACTGGCAAAAGTCATGCTAGCAGCGTCATACGTCATTTGCTGTGTGACCCTATAAACGAAGTGGAGGGTTATATACAAAACTTACCAGATGAGTCTTTGAAGGCTAATCTATTCGCTATTCGTAAACAAAAAACATATTTTCCCATTGTGCTTAAGGGTGTAGAGGGAGCATACAACATTCCGCGTTTCTCGCTGTCCATTCAGAAACAGACTAAGCTTGCCTTGGCTTCAGCAGGCCATGAAAGCATTGTTGTACAGTCAGACTTTGACAAGGCGATTCGTTGGGTAAAAGGGCATGAGTCTCGAATTCAGGAACTTATTGATTTAAGTGATGAATTGGCATCTGAGGCTCCAACGTTTGAAAAATTGTTGGAAAAACTTCAAGCCAACAACATAGACGTATTTACTCATCTGGAAGAAGTATTGGCAGTTGATGATACTTATCTGACGAGTGACAGCATTAGTGACTGGTTGGTAGAGGTTGAGAAGGCTATAGAAGATGCTGGAATAGCAGATGGCCTAATCATCTTTTGGGATGAATTCACTAGCGTTATGGATACGCTTAAAAGTGATCGTATCAATGTGTTGCAGAACATTGCAGAGAAGTCTCAAAACAATAATGTCTTTTTGTATTTGATATCTCATCGCACAGAAAGCACGAGTGCGGATACTAAAGGAAAGGATATTACAAAGATGAGTGATCGTTTTGATCCTGTTGATTATTCGATGGATGAAATTTCAACCTATCTCATTCTGCGTCATACTTTTACTATTTCAGACAAATCATCTCTGGCATCGACAGCTTATAGCGTTGCCAATAAAATGGATGCATCCCTTTACGACTTTTTATGCGAAAGTAACTCTTCAGAGGAGCGTGAGTATATACATAATCTTTTCCCGCTACACCCCTATACAGCATACCTTTGTTCTAGGATGTCGAACCTTATGGGTTCGGCCAACCGCAGTGTATTGAAGTTTATGAACGATGAGCTGCACGGATTCAAAGGATTTATTAACGACGAGAACAATTATGCACAAAAGTTGATGCTGACAGCCGACTGGTTGTGGGATTTCTTTTATGATGATTTTGGGAAAACTCCCCAGTACTCTACTATATTAAGTACGTATGGCAACTATATCGGTAGGGTAGAGAAGATGGGAGATGACTATACTAGAGTGTTCAAGGTAATTTTACTTTTGAATATTCTTGTAGTAAAAAAAGAAGGAGAGGGTATTAGAAGCAAGGATGAAGGTGAACGCAAGAATAAATTCAATCTCGAGGAGGATAACTTGAAATTGCTGTTTTCCGGAGACCGTTGTAATGATAAAATGCGAATAATCCTAAACTGGTTAGACGAAACAAGAATTGTACAGCGGAACATGTTTGGAGAGTACAAGATATCTATGTCTTCGTATAACCCTTCCGAAATAAATCAGCAGAGGATGAAAGTTTCTGCCCAATATAAATTAGCGACAGATTATTTGAAATTTAACGAACAGAGTAAGCAGGATATTGTTCGACTATTTTTAGTCGGAGATCACCTTGTCAGAAAATGTGACCCTCAGTTCTATTCATGTGAGGAGCAAGAAGCTGTTTTACGTAGTAAGATAAACAAGTACTCTCGTGAAAAAAGCAACTTCTTGCATGTCTGTGTTTTTTTCTCAATCACAGATGAGTCGAAAGATATGATGGAGAATAGGGTAAAGGAGTTTTCTGAAGAATTTGATGATATTATCTTTATTCTTCCTTCTCAAGTATTTTCAGTAAAAAAGCAATCGGATTTTATTGATGCGATGGCTCAGGCCAATGTGAGTCGTGCCCATTTTAATACGAATGAGACTAGTCAGTATGAGAATGTCGCAAAAAAATTTATTGATGAATGGAAGCAGAAAATACTGTTGGGAGACTCGCTTATTTTCTTTAATGGGCAGAAATATTTGGATGGTTCTTTTCAATCTGTATATAATATCATTAACAAGAAGTTTAGTGCCCAAGTATTCCCGTGCGGAATGGAAAGTATCAAAGCTCTTCTAAATGAACCAATAACTTTCTTTGCGAACAAAAACTATAAAGCACTCTCCCTGCAGATGCTACAAAAACGAACAAGAGATGAATTGTTGTCTTTTGCAGGTTCAAGTCGTCCGGCAAAGAGAATTTTTATGGACGGAGAAAATAATTTGGTTAATGATGTATGTGAGCTTACAGATACTGCGCTGGCTGGAGGTTCTTGGTTAGCTACTGTGTGCAAGGAGGTGGATCAGCTTATGGCTGTCGCAAAAAAGAAGTTTGCCGACAGATTCTCATTGAGTGATATTCTCGAGCCTCTTATCAGAGCACCTTACGGCTTCTTCCCCAACCAGCCGAACTATGTTGTTCTTTCCTATGCATTGCGTAAACACAAAGACGATTTATTTAATCCCAGCACTTCTCAGCCTGTAGGTGATGAGAAACTGAATGACATGATTGAGATACTGCTCAAGATGTGGGATTCAGGTGAACCCGAGACGAGTAACAAGTTACTACTTCGTTTTGGCTCAGTCGAAGAGCGTAACTTGACCAGTATTCTCGGGGAGACATTCATGCTTAGCAATGTGAAGGGTGTAAATCTGGGCGATCTTAAGAGTCTGAATTATGCCAAGTGGAGTATAACCGAATTCTGTAAACAGATTGCCAAATATCCCTTGTGGTCACTACTTTATTGCAGTAACATTAAGGAAAAAGATTCATGTGCAAACGCTATCAAAGACTTGATTAATCTTTTCAATCAAGACAGTTATTCTTTGGATAAGATTAAATCCTTGTATGCTGAGATAAAGATCAACCAGGTTGATTTATACAAATTGTTGGCTAAATCGGATAACTATAAGGAAGGATTCTCAAACTTTATAAATGGAATCAAAGAAGTCGAGCTACAGTCGGAGTGGTGGGATGAATTGGAAGAAGAACTTAGTCATCTTCAGTCAGAAATTGCTTTCCGAAGAGAAGAAGATGTGAAGAGTTGCGTGATGTCCTTCTATATTAACAAGATTAAGAAACCTGAACCTGTCAATACAAATAATTTCATTGCTGACCCAGGATTTAATTCGGGAGGAATTAATTTTGAAGTACCCAAAGAAGAGGATATTAAGGCTGCAAAAGGTCTCGTGAGAGAACAGACAATGCCCAGCATGATGTGGCAAAAAGTCATGCTCGATTTGCTTGACGAGCATCCCGAAGTGGCTAAATTCCTCATATCATATCTAGGAAGTTAATCAAAAGTTATGGAATCAGCAGAAAAAATATTGATATTCAAATCCTTTGCAGATTTAACGCAAGAGATTATTCGAGATAAAGACTCCAGCGACATGCTGGCACAACGCTATGCCGTAAGGTTTATTATGCTCAATAACTTTGACGAATTCAAAAATTTGTCAAAGTTTATGACAAACATCGGTGTTGAATCGTTGGATTTAGAAACCCTCATTGAAGATGGGGAGAATGATATATGGATAACAAAAGATGAGCTTAAAGCAGCTATTACAGGTTGTAAAAAATCCACTTTTGTTTCCCCCTTCTCTGAATTGGTTCGCTTTTACAGTGACGATGATTTCAGGGGCTTTCTCAATGAAATTATACTGCTGGAAGACATTAATCATCCGGAGAAAAGAATTTATGTTCCTTTGGTTGGTTTGTTAAATAGATTCACAGACTTTTTGAACCATTTTGCGCGCATTCAGGAAAGTGCTCCTATTTGGCGATATGACGCAGAACCACAGAAAGTCGAAGTATTCTTAACTACCTATAAGAATTTTAAGTTGCCCAATAAAGAAGTTCAATGTCAGTTGGATTCATTAAAAGATTGGTTGAAGTTTTGGAAAGTGCAGGCTCCTCAAGAGCGAATATTATGTTGCTCTAGACCTGTTTCGGCCAAATACAAGTATTCGAGACCCGACAACATATTTAACTTTATCGAAATAGATTCTCCATATAAATTTTTGACTGACTTTTTAGAACTTTCTTTTCCATTCGATGACTCTGATGACCCAAAAGAATATTGGGAAGAACTGATAAACAATCTTGATAAAGATAAGTTGTCATCGTTCAGTTTCGAAGCATATACAAGGTCATTATTTAATAAAGTGAATTTTACGGCATCGGAAGTATTGTCGGAATGGCTGAATGCAAGCAATACGGCATTCAGAAGGTGGTTGCTCAAAAACTATGTACTGCATACTTCTTTTCAAAAAGAGTATCCGTATCTGGCACTATGTATGGAGGGAGTTACGGACATGAACGATGAATTCCAACTTCCTTCTTACATCGCTAAAAGAATACTCTTTGATATACCTAACAGCATGAAAGAAAATTATGCTGCTGAACGCAGAAGAATAATTGCCGACAACAGAAATTTGTTTTTCAACGCCGTATCTGTACAAGATCAAGAGTGGTTATTCACCAGAACAAAAGAAATGTTTCAACAACGCGAAGATCTGAATGCTTCGATTGATATTTGTACTGGTGTTTTCGATTTTGAAAAGATGCTGCTTATGGGATGGTTCGCGCATTATCCAGGCAATAAGAAACTTTGGAAAACAATAGAAGAAATATATCCGGAGTTTGCTGCTTATGTTAATACAACTATGCCGTCACATTTCCGATTGGAAAATCAATGGAGCATCGAATATATTGCTGAGTATAAGAATGCCAAGCTTAAAGACGAATACACTCCGGAGATTGCTCAATATATACGAGAGAAGAATGAATCAGCCAAAACTTTCTACAAGTGGTACTATGAATTTGAAAACTCTCATAGCATACTTGCAGATGTCAGTAACAGCGCTATATACAGGCCGGACAAAGTGTACTGGATTGATGGCTTGGGTGTCGAGTTTTTGTCTTATATTCTTTATCTGATTGAAGCTGAGCACAGTAACATGAAGGTGATACGGTCACAAATAACCCGTTCAGACATTCCTTCGTCAACATTCCATAACAGGTTCAATGGTGATAATATAATGAAGTTCGGGGCATTGGATGAGTTGGGACACGACTCCCACATGTATCAATATCTCTACACGTTGAAAGATGAACTGAAGGTCATAAAAGAAATTGTGCATGAAATTGTTACTGCCAGCAAGAAACAGCCGTGCACAATCGCCATTGTGTCCGACCATGGATTGAGTTGTCTGTCGAGAAAGACCCCATCCAAGAAGTACGACGGTAAGTTTGAACATGAGGGACGGTATATCAAAACTATTGCCGAAGCACAGTCAGATTCAGATTATTTAGTGCATAAAAACGAAACTGACAATGAATACTATAAGGTGGCTCTTACACATAGCTCATTGTCAAAAGCTCCAACACATCAGGTTCATGGAGGCTGTACACCGGAAGAAGTATTAGTGCCTTTTATACTCCTATCCAATAAGAATATTCCGAACTCTATCAAGTATGAGATTAAGATGGCTTCCGATGAAGTAATGTTGTCTAATCCTGCCATCTCTCTAACAGTTATCCCCGAGCCCAAAAGCGTCACTCTAATATGTGAGGGACGAAGTTATAAGATGGACAGGATAGGAACTCAATGGACAACTCTTCTGCAAAATATCACAGAAGGTACACACTTCATAGATGTTAAGCCAAACGGAGCATCTAGCCATCAGTATTCCATCAAAGTCGTGGGTATTGCAGGCGAATCGGATATTAATGACATGTTTGAATTATAGTTATGAGTGCAATAGGAGATAAAATCAGACAAGTGTTCGGAGCGGCAGCCGTTTATAAGAACCCTGCCAACTACGACATCTTCAGTGGAAGAAACCTTCCCTCGTTCGTTAAGGACTATTTGATTTCCACACATATAGCCCCTGACGGTTCTTTCAAGCGGGCAGAACTGTCTCGATTCCTTGATGCCCATATACCAAGGGACAATAGTGCTATCAGAGCGCGATTGCGCAGGGGAGAGACGCTGACGCTGCTTACCCGATTTGTGGTAACTACCAGCTTGGCTCAGAATAAGACTAGTTTTCAAATACCCGATATGGGTATAAAGGCATCAGATACGCTGATACCAGACTATCTGATTGAAGAATATCCCGATGACTTGATTGATGGTGAGAAATGGGGTATCATGAAGATTGTCTATATCCAACCACAGGATAAGGAGGCTGGTCACGTAGAGATGGTGAAGTTTAAGCCATTCCGCCCTATGCAAAAACTGGACATCAACTATATACGTCAGTGCAGGTCACAGTTTACATTGGAAGAATGGATTGACGTGCTGATTTCGGCAATGGAATACACTCCTTCTGCGTTTAAGAACATGACTCAGAAGTTGGAGTTCCTAACTCGACT
Source organism: uncultured Bacteroidales bacterium (assembly GCA_937899265.1). Taxonomy (GTDB): domain Bacteria; phylum Bacteroidota; class Bacteroidia; order Bacteroidales; family UBA3663; genus Liminaster. Next base: position 34,480 of record CALBPV010000042.1, on the reverse strand, counting down.
GTTGCCATTTATTGAGCCACGCCTGAACCTGATAGAGTTGGCACCAAAGGGAACTGGCAAGAGTTTCGTGTTTGGCAATCTATCGAAATTTGTTTGGCTCATTGGTGGGGGAAAAGTGTCAAGGGCAAAATTAGTGTACGATAAAACAACAAAGTCTCCAGGAATAATGAGGTTTTATGACTTGGTTGCCTTTGATGAGGTTCAAACAATTAGATTTACAGATGACACCGAAATGCTCTCTTTCTTTAAAGAATACTTAGAGTCCGGCAAAGCTCCTATTGATAATTATGAGTTTATGTCTGAGTGCGGTATGATGTTGCTGGGAAACATTAAACTATCTGAGAGCAATATGCCTATGAGCAACAAATATTTTAATGAATTACCTCCTGTTTTCAAAGATTCTGCATTATTAGATCGTTTTCATGGTTTTGTTGAGGGATGGCTTTTGCCACGTATAAATGTGGATATGCTATTATGTGACTGGACTCTAAACGTTGAGTTCTTCTCTGAGGTTCTCCACCAGATGCGTACAGAATCTGTTTATTCGCACATTGTTGACGAGGCTATTTATGTGCCGAATGGAGCAGATATGCGTCATACGAAAGCAGTGAAGAAAGTCGCTACCGCTTATCTGAAACTTCTGTTCCCGCACGTCACTTCAATAGATCAGTTGGATTTGGACGAATTCAATGCACTTTGTCTGCAACCCGCCATCAGGCGTCGCGACATCGTGAGACAGCAATGTAGTAACATAGATGCAGAAGCTTCGTTCTCGAAGCCCATGCCGGAATATACTATCAGGAAAAAACAGTGCGTATGAAAGAACGAGATGAACTTGAATTGATACTCAAACTCATCGGGAAATACAGTCTTCCGTTAAGTCCAATCTTGGAATATGCCATTAAGGAGAAGATGGAAGTGTATCCAACCGATGAACAGTCAACCACCATTGATAATGATAAGATAACAGCAAACAAAACTATTGTCCAAGACAAACAGACAATTACCGGAACGCCTGTTGATATCTCATCAAATGATTTAAGGGTTGTTGATTATGGAGAACATACGATTGCGGTTATAGGAGATACTAAGCCCCATAAAGATGTGCTTAAGGCTTTGGGTGGACATTTCATTTTGCGAACCCAATGGGGAGCGGCATGGATTTTCTCCAATAAAAAAAGAAAGAGTGTCCAAGCATATATTGATGGAAATATCTGTGTTGTCGAAAATTTGAACGAGCAGAATCAAAAAGACTCTCGTAATAGAAGTTCAGAAAGGTATCTTATTCGTGTGAAATATCCGAATGGCAAAGAATTTTGCAGCAAGCATGTTTGGGAGACTTTGGTTGATGTTGTAAAGTATGCGGGACCGGAAAGAGTGATGAAGCTTGATATCTACTGCATGGGAGACTCTCTGGTGTCTCCTCGGCTTAATGAGAATCCAAGGTACAGAGCTTCTCAAAAAGAGATAGGGAAAGGGCTTTATGTATGTACATATTCTTCAACGGAAACAAAACTAATGCAAATTGAGAAGATTAATGAAGGCCTCAACCTTGGGTTGAATGTTGAGAAAGTTTTTGCCGAAATAACTGATTCTAAAGAAGAACCCAAAATCTCCGAGAAAGAAAACAAGGGTGAGCGTGACAGATCCAAATATTCATTCAATGGCGGACCGATGTTAAATAAACGCCGTTTTGTTCTTGAAGTTGTAAAATATTATGTTAGAACTCATCCAAATGTTTCCTATGGTGAACTTCTCGAAGTTTTTCCGCCTTCCTTGCATAGAAGTATGTTGAATGGCGTTTTCCGAGGTTATTACGATGTCATGAGGCGAAGTGAGTCTAATCCAGATATCCTTAATCGTTTCTTTGTCAAGGAAAACGAATTAATCACTTTGTCGAATGGCATGAAGATTACAGTTCATAATCAATGGGGTGAATCTTTTGAGAAATTCCTTGAGGTTGCCAAAAAATTATATGCAGTAACGTCTAGTACAGACACAGAGGACGATTATTATTCATTATCTTCTGATGGTATTGGCCAAGTAATAATTGAGCAACCGGTGAAGAAAGAAGATAAGCGGATTGGTTATATAATAAGGCTTTTCCCTTCTCAACAAAGAGGAAAGATAATAGACGTTAAAACTGATAAGAATAACCGGAAGAAGATAGTGGTGAAAACTACAAAAGGCGATATTGTCGAGATTGATGATTTACCCTATCTTTATGAGATTCTTAAGAAAGAATAATATACCCTCCGTGTTCTGACAGCCCAACTCAGACTCGGCACCGAATACAGTTATGACTTCGGCGAGAAGCATCCCTCCTTCGGGATGGTGGCCGATGACGGGAATTAAGCAACAAAAAATCTTCAAATCGTTTTTCACTTATTTTGCACCTCCCCCCGCCGTTCGTGAGAATCGCGGGGGTTTATTATTGTCCTAAAATCCGCAGAGTTATTGCAATCTTTGCAAGCACAAAACCAAATTGCCGGAAGGCGTTGACTTGGAAAAAGAACCTGAAAAGCATTGGCAGGAATGGGCCAGACAAGGGGGGCGTGAAATGCGACTCCCTTCAATATTATACAAAGGGGGTAACGATTCGTGACACCCTTTGATGCCACAGAAGGAGCGGGACGGAGTTTCGACTGTCTTCGGAATAACACTGAGGCATAGGAAAAAACCACTACCCCGATTTAGGGGACTGGGTTCAACTGCAAGTCGCAGGCAGTCATCACCAGCGAAAGCGGTCGTTACTCCCTCGCTAATGCCGGTGGTGCGGTCATTTGGTCATTGGTCATTTGGTCAAAATCAATGATCAATCGTCCCTTTGGATTCGATTTGGAATTCATAACATACAATTTAAACGCAAACGTTGACGCACAAATCTCTCAGACGAAGGGTGTCAGATAGGCCGGAAGACAGATGGTCTCATGCTCATTGGCCAAATCTTTGGTGTAGATTAAATAACGCCATTGGATTCGCGAGGAATATCTGCGGCAGAATTCATCGAGGGACTTGTGGGTTTTGTATCCGGAAGATTTCACTTCGATGGGACAGATTTTAGCGCCGTGCGAAATCAGAAAGTCTATCTCGTAATAGTGTTTGTCGTCTCTTGGCCATGTATGATAGAACAGCTCGTTGCCGGCGGCAACAAGCATTTGGGAATAAATCTTTCTTCTGAAGATGCGGTCGGCCATAAATGAATTATTTAAAGGATGTTACAAACAGTGATTTTACCGTTTCCCACAAATTTGAAACGCCATTTGTAGTGGTTTCCCACAAATTTAAAACGCTTTTTGTTGCGGTTTCCCACAAATTTTGGGGCGGTGCAAAGATAGAGTTTTTTTTCGGATTCTCCAAATCTTTGGCCGAAAATTTAATCCCAAACCTCACAAATGTCCGTTTTCAAGACGAATTTGCGCTCTTCTTTGCCAAAGCTTCCCACAAATTTCGAGTGCGTTTTTCCCTTTTCCCCGGACAATAAAGGCGGCAGCAGAGAACATGGGCGCCCTCCCGATTCGTTGTCTCGACAATGCTGCCCGTTGACATGAAATGTTAAATGTCGCCGTTTTCGTGCCGAAATGGACAAAATTATTTGGAAATGTCAAAAAAAAGCCGTATCTTTGCAGCATGAAATTCAGGATTTTTCTGTTGATGACAATGTTGCTGTTGTTCGCGGTGAATGCCGACGGACAGATACAGTTGCAACGCGGCGCGGGGTCGTCCAGTGCGGACAATACCGGTCGGGCAGCAGCATCCGCCCTCAACGGCAAAGCATCACCCGGTTCCGGACGGGACACAACCTCAGTGGAGGACGATCCTTGCATTTTCCCCGACGACCACAGATACGCTTTCACCCTCGACCCCTATACGGGAACCATGCGTCAGGCAGCAGTCGATACGAGTCACATCGGGCTGGCCTCCCACGACATCATGGAGGCTCAGGCGCTGGCCATCACCCACACAGGCAACCTCATGGGACCCCATCAGGTGCAGGACTGGTTTCGGCGGAAGACCGACCACGATTTCCTCTTCGTGAATGCCTACAACCTCTTTGCGAGCCGTCCCGACGAGATACTGTACTACAACACGCACATCCCCTTCACCAAGGCGACCTATTTCACATCGGGCAGCGGCAACACCTCCAACGACCACTTCATTCTGGACTTCGCAGGCAACTTCAACAAACGCACAGGCTTGGGCTCATCGCTCAACTATGTCTATGCCCGAGGTGAGTACCAATACCAATCGGCCAAGCCTCTCAAGTGGGACACCTATCTCTACTACACAGGCGACCACTACAAAGCATTCCTCACATTCGACCTGTCGAAATACGCCAACCAGGAAAACGGCGGTGTTCTGGACCGTTCGTATGTGCTGACTCCCGAGGCCTACGACGACAATTTCACGGAGGCCAAAAACATGGCAACGAAACTCATCAGCACGTGGAACGACATGGATTATTACAACCTCCACTTCAGCCACAGCTGGGACTTCGGCCAACTGAACTTGGGCCGTCTGACCCGGAGGAAGGAAGCAGAACCGAAATTCCGGGACAGCCTCACCGTCTATCGCGACAGCCTGTTGGCCGTCATGGGCGATTCGGCAGCACTGAGAGCCGATTCATTGGCCTTGAATGCAGATTCAGCATTATGGGTCGCCGACTCGACAGCCCGACCCGCAATTCCGGCTCCGATGGCCCCCGATTCGCTGAAAGCCGCTCCGCAGCTTGCAGACATGAAGCCGCAGCAGCCCCCGAGAGACAGGAAGCGGGGACCCGAACCCGAAGAGGAGGACGAAGACGACGAGGACAAGCCGTTCGTACCGGTGGCAACAGCGTTCAACACAATAGACTTTCAGCGCTATGTCCACAGTTTCCGCATGGATGCTCTCGCCGACCAGTCCGACACTGCCAAGTACTATAAGAACAACTATATCAACGAGTCCACCACCGCCGATTCCACAACCTACACCAGCTTCACAGCATACGCCGGATTGAGAATCAACGAGGGCTTCGCCAAGTGGTCGCAGATGGCTCTCGCGGCCTTCGTGGGCTACGAACGGCAAAACTACAAGCTGATTTCCGACGGGGAATATGTGCCCGAGGAGAAACATGCGTCCAACACCGTTTGGGTAGGCGGTCAGCTCTCGCGTCACCTCTCCTCGAGGCTCACCTTCGACGTGACGGGTCGTGCAGCCTTGTCGGGCGACAAAGCGGGCGACACCGACATATACGGCAACATTGGAACGGTGATTCCTTTCGGCAAAAGCGACAGCCTCATCCTGACAGCCGGAGGATTCTTCCGCAACCACCACACGTCCTACTACTGGAATCACTACTACTCGAACCACTTCCGCTGGAGCAACGACTTCGATGCCGAACAGCGTTACCGCGTCGAGGGAAAAATAGCCTATCCCCGCTCGCTGACGGAAATCACGGCCGGCATCGAACACATCAACAACTACCACTACTTCAGCGCAGCAGACGGCCTTCCCCGTCAATACGACAAACAACTCGATGTGGTGAGCGTGTGCCTGAGGCAGGGCATCAAATGGGGCATTCTCCACTGGGACAATGCCGTACTCTTCCAGACAACCTCCGACGACGAGGTGCTGGCGCTGCCCAAAATCAGCATCGAGAGCGACCTGAACATCCGTTTCCGCATCGCGGGGACACTCTACACCCAGCTGGGCGTGGATGCTTACTACTATACAAAATATTATGCACCGGCCTACGAGCCCGCCACACAGACGTTCCAGGAGCAGCACGAAATCCAGTGCGGCGGCTATCCGCTCATGAACGCTTACATCAACTGCAACCTGAAGAAAATCAAATTCTTCGTCCAAATGACCAACGTGCTCGGCACGGTGACCAACGACACTTTCTCGGGTCCGTACTATCCCATTCAGCCCATGCGTTTCATGTACGGCGTGGTGCTTGACTTCCAAAACTGAATGACTATATTGCATCAAATACAGGAGCTGGAAAGGCTGCTGCAAACAGAATACACAACCGAACGTCAAGAATACGAAGAACTCTGCCGCAAGACCGGCATCCACAGCCGAATGCGTCAAGGCAAATGCTGGTGGCCGCTCTACGTGGGCCGCTCCTACTACAACGCCCTCGACCAACTGGTGGTGGAGGTGACGGCACCCGACGGCCTCGACATCACGGAACATGAGTTCGAACCCGGCAAACCCGTAGCTTTCTTCTACCTCGACAGCGACAACAGCGAATTCACGACCCAAGTGAACGAAGCGAACGCCCGGACGGTGTTCCTCCCCTACTCGTGTCAGGTGTCGCGCTTGGACGGGCCGCACATGGCAGTGACGGTTCCCTCGGAGGAGGTGGTGGGCAAACTGCGCATGCTGGCGATGCAGGGCCTGCTGGGCATACAAATCTCGTTCGACGCCACCAGCCACCGCGTGATGCTCGAAGCCCTGAAGCGACTGGAGGACCCCACAGACAAAACCCTCATCCGCCTGCGCGATGTGCTGATGGGAGAAGCCAAACCCTCCTTCCGCGAATTGCCCCGTGTGGAATTTCCCTGGCTGAATCGCAGTCAGGAGGATGCCGTCAACCGCGTGCTCTGTGCCCGCGAGACAGCCATCGTGCACGGCCCGCCCGGCACAGGCAAGACAACCACACTCGTAGAGGCCATCGGCGAGACCCTCAACCGCGAGACGCAGGTGATGGTCTGCGCCCAGAGCAATGCGGCCGTTGACTGGATAGCCGAACAGCTCCTGAAGGCCGGCATCTCGGTGCTCCGCATCGGCAATCCCACACGTGTGAGCGATGCTTTGCTCAACAACACCTACGAACGGCGCTACTCCGAACATCCCTCCTATCTCGAGCTTTGGGCCATCCGCAAGGAAGTGCGACAGACACGAGCCCTCCTGAGAGACAAACCTACGCCCTCGAAACGAGAATCGCTCCACAACCGCATCGACAAACTCCAGTCGAGAGCGGCCGAACTGGAGATACGCATCGAACGCGACCTCTTCGACCAGTCCCGCGTCATCGCCTGCACCCTCATCGGGTCGGCTTCGAGAGTGCTGGAAAGAAAACATTTCTCCACCCTCTTCATCGACGAAGCGGCACAAGCCCTCGAACCCGCATGCTGGGCTGCCATTCTGCACGCCGACCGCGTCATCCTGGCCGGCGACCACTGTCAGCTGCCCCCTACGGTCAAAAGCCGTGAGGCCGCCCGCGGAGGGCTGTCTGTCACCCTGATGCAGAAAGTGGCGAAACGGAAGCCGGAATGTGTGTCGCTGCTCACGGTACAATACCGCATGCACCGCGACATCATGGAGTTCTCGTCACAATGGTTCTACAAGGGAGCTCTGAAAGCGGCTCCGCAATGTGCCGACCGCACCGTCATGCCCTTAGACACCCCGCTGGTTTGGATTGACACTTCGCTCATGGGATACGAAGAGACCCAGTCGCCTCTCTCGCAGAGCCGCCTGAACGAAAGCGAAGCCAAATTGCTGGTGAGAATGCTCATCAATTACGCCCTCCAGGTGGGACTCAAACGCATCGAGGAAGACCGCATCGACTTCGGAATCGTCTCGCCCTACAAGTCGCAAGTCCAACTGCTGCGCCGATACATCCGCAACAACCCCACGCTGCGCCCCATCCGCGATGCCATCACCGTCAACACGGTGGATGCCTTCCAGGGACAGGAACGCGACGTGATACTGATATCGATGGTGAGAGGCAACGACGAGGGACGCATCGGGTTCCTGAACGACCTGAGACGCATGAATGTGGCTCTCACGAGAGCCCGTATGAAACTGATTGTGACAGGCGATGCAGCCACATTGGGCCACACCCGCTTCTACCGCCGCCTGATAGAACACATCGCCGAACGGGGCGACCTATTTGTCGCCAAACCGGAGGTCAACGACCAAGGGGTCGTGGTCTGAAAACGTATAGCCGGGAATGACTTTGGTACCCACAGCTCGGAAATGGTCGGAGTAAAGCACGTGGTCGAGACGCAAGTACAGGTGATAGGCATCGTAGGTGAATCCGTAGCCGAAGCCTGAAGCCCACCACGCATCGGAAAGACCGGCCGACTGGATGGTACGCAGGACGGGCGAACCGCTGAGGTCGTTGAAGTCTCCCGCCACGATGACGGGACCGTCCCACCGGCCAAGGGAGTCGCGAATCGCGACGGCCTGTTTGATTCGCTCGCGATAGCCTGTCGAAAGTCCTTCCCAATAGTCGGCAATACCGTCAATCCAATGGGCACTGCGACGGCGCGCACGGGTATATTCATTGGACTTGAGATGGACATAGACAAACTTCACTTTCCTTGAGTCCACATCAAGATCCATCCACCAGACCCGAGTCCAATACGTCTCGTCGGCTGGATTGGTATAGATGGAGTCGTTGGGCAAGTGGAAACGGCGCAGATTCGAGACGGGATAGCGGCTGTAAACCTGCACCTCACCCCGATCGGGACTATCCATGAGAGAACGTGTGTTCCAAGGATAATGCGTCCGCAAGGTGTCGCCCAGCGAAGGAGAGAACACGGAATTGTATTCGGGCAGAACCACGAGGTCGGCATGAAGGCTGTCGATGAGCGACACCAACTCCACAGCGGGCTTCCGGTCGTGGGATTCGAGATAGGGTCCCATCCCCCACACATTGTACTCAAGGACACGCAAGTCCGAAGCCTCCGCCTTCCGGTCGGACGGCGAGGGCGCAAAGGGATGGAGAGCAACGGTCTGGCTGGCGTAGTTGAGCACAAAGGCCAACACCAAAAGTGCGCCGGCCGGACGGTAGCGCCGGCGGACAAGCAACACAAGGGCCGACACAAACATCAGACCCAGCAGCGGAGGAATGACCAGAATCCACATAGAAAAAAACACAAATTCCGACGGCAAATATAGCCTATTTTTTTCATTCAGCCAAAAAAGAACGGCCCGAGATTCATTTTTTTGAGCCAAAAGTTGCCGAAAACAAATATTTTTCGTATATTTGCAGCAAAATAAACCGACTTTGAAGTCATATTCGAACAAAAAAATGAAACAACTCTTTTTTGCTATAGCCCTTGTGGCAATGACAGTCCTCACGGGCTGCAAGAAAAGTCTGAGCGAAATCGTGATGCCCGAATCGTCGGGCGCACCCTATGAGCTCTACGTAGTGATGCCCGAAGAACTGAGAGGCACCGCGCTGGACGACTCGATACGGATGATTTTCGAATACCCGATGGAGTGCACCCCCAACGGCGACGCATATTTCCGTCTGCGTTACCTCACGCCCGAAAACTTCCGGTCGTCGGTCATCAAGATTGTGACCAATGTGTTCACCGTCGATATCGATGCCCAGAATGCAGCCGCCCCGGTTGTCAAGACCGAAAGGGATGCCTACGCCCTGCATCAGGTCATCGTCAATGCCCACGCCAAGACGACCGACACGCTGGCCGCCTACCTGCCGCAACTGCAGGAAAGCCTGCGCAGCATTTATGTTCGCAACGAACTCAACCGGCGCATCGAGACGGTGCTCGACAAAGACCACAACCGCACCCAGGGCGAACGTCTGCTCAAGTTGCAGAACGTCACAATGCTCATCCCGGACTACTTCAAATATCCCGGCGTGGGGGCTGCCGACTCGGCATTCTTCTGGTGCACCGACAACGGAATGTCCAAAGAGAGCCATCTCGTGGTCTATAGCATCCCCTACACCGACCAGAACATCTTCACCCTCGAAGGCGCTGTGGCCGTGCGCGACTCTGTGATGCGTGCCAACATCGAAGGCGGCATCGACGGCTCCTACATGACCACCAACAAGAAAGTCGTACTCCCCGAGTACAAAGCCCTCTCCGTGGGCGGAAAGTATGTGGGCGAACTGCGCGGTATGTGGAGAATGGAGAACGGACTGATGGCAGGTCCCTTCATTTGCCACATCCGGCTGGACGAAGTGAACCGCCGCGTGGTTTTTGCCGAGGGATTCTGCTATGCCCCCAACGACTCGAAACGTGTCCTGCTGCGCAATCTCGAAGCCTCGCTCTGGACGCTCCGCCTCCCCACCGACAACAAATTGCCCGAGATTGAAGTAACCCTCTAACCCCTTGCCGACTACAAATAAAATGATAAAAATAGGTATCACCCAGGGAGACATCAACGGTATCGGCTACGAACTGATACTCAAGACCATGCAGTCGCCCGAAATCCTCGAATTCTGTACTCCCGTCATCTTCGGCTCGGCCCAGGTGGTGGAACAGCTCATCGCCAAATTCCAGCTGGAGCCTTTCCCGCTCAACATCATCAACAGCGTCGATGACGCCATCGACGGACGCGTGAATCTGGTGGACCTCAGCGTGGGCAAAAACCTCACCGTAGAATGGGGACAACAGACCGAAGATGCCCTCCGTGCCGAAGCCGACTCGCTGACTGCCGCCTTCCAGGCCCACAGCCGTCACAAGATAGACCTGCTGGTGACCGCGCCCGGCAATCTCGACAACGACCTCGAGAGCAACGCGCTCTGTGAGTTTGCCCACCGCGTAATGGGCACCGAGGAAACGTCGTTCGGATGGATTGTCAACGGCAACCTGCGCACCATCGCCCTCCACACCTCCGAAGCTTCGACCGAACTGGGCGAAGGCATCGAACAGGAAAACATCGTGGCCGACATCCGCAACATCAACACCCAGCTGCGACGTTCGTTCCGTTTCATCGAACCCCACATCGCCGTACTCTCTCCCTCCCGGAAACTGGCCTCCAGACTCAACGAACTGCGCGAGAATCACGTGATGGCGTTCGGTCCCTTCGAGCCCGCAGCCTTTGTCGAACAGGGCTTGTGGCAACACTACGACGCTGTGGTCTTCATCGACAGCGAGAAGGAACGCTACACCTTGCTCGGAGCACAGGACAAGGACTACACCTACGGCTTCGTGTCGGGTCTGCCGCTCGCCATCACCTACCCCATCATTCCCATCAGCTACGACATTGCAGGTCAGGGCATCGCCAACGAGGTTCCCTTCCGTCAGGCCATCTTTGCCGGCATCGATATCTGCAGAAACCGCAGAGCCTTTGCCCAAGCCACCCGTCACCCCCTCGAAAAACAATGGATTCCGAAGGGTCGCGACGATGTTAAACTCGACCTCTCCAAATCCGAAGACGAAGAATGAGCAGTTTCATTATCGAAGGCGGACATCGCCTGCAGGGCGACATCCGTCCACTGGGAGCCAAAAACGAAGCGTTGGAAGTGCTGTGTGCCACACTCCTCACTTCCGAAACCGTCACCATCGACAACCTGCCCGAGATTCTCGATGTGCTCAACCTCATCGAGCTGTTCCGGCAGATGGGGGTCGAGGTGCATCATCTCTCCAAAGGCAAATTCTCCTTCCGGGCTCGGAACCTCGACGAGAGTTACCTCAACAGCGCCGATTTCCGCAAACGTACCGCCTCCCTGCGCGGCTCGGTGATGATTCTCGGCCCGCTGCTCTGCCGCTTCGGTCACGCCGTTCTGCCCCAGCCCGGAGGCGACAAGATAGGACGGCGCCGTCTGGACACCCATTTCATCGGACTCCGGAAACTCGGTGCCCGCTTCGAGTATGCGCCCGAAGAATACCTCTACCGCATCACAGCACCCCGCGAGGGCCTCAAGGGAGCCTACATGCTGCTGGACGAAGCCTCCGTCACCGGTACGGCCAACATCATCATGACAGCTGTCCTCACCCCCGGCACGACCACCATCTACAACGCGGCCTGCGAACCCTACATCCAGCAACTCTGCAAAATGCTCGTCTCGATGGGGGCACTCATCGAAGGCATCGGCTCGAACCTGCTCCACATCACCGGCGTGGAGCATCTGGGAGGAGCCGAACACACACTCCTGCCCGACATGATTGAAGTGGGCTCTTTCATCGGCATGGCCGCTATGACCGGTTCGGAGATTACCGTCAAAGATGTCTCCGTACCCGACCTCGGCATCATTCCCGATGCTTTCCGCCATCTTGGCATCACCGTCGAACAGCGCGGCGACGACCTCTACATCCCGCGTCACGACCACTACACCATAGAATCGTTCATCGACGGCTCCATCATGAACATCTCCGACGCTCCCTGGCCGGGCCTCACGCCCGACTTGCTGTCGGTGTTGCTCGTCACAGCCACTCAGGCCCGGGGTGCAGTGCTCATCCACCAGAAGATGTTCGAGTCGCGCCTCTTCTTTGTCGATAAGCTCATCAACATGGGTGCACAGATTATCCTCTGCGACCCCCACCGCGCTACCGTCATCGGCATAGACCACCAATACAACCTGCGCCACAACAACATGTCGTCGCCCGACATCCGTGCGGGCATAGCCCTGCTTATTGCCGCCATGAGCGCCGAGGGAACATCTCGCATCATGAACATCGAACAAATCGACCGCGGCTACGAGAACATCGACGGACGACTCAATGCCATAGGCGCACGTATCACACGTACTGAAGACTGATGCTCGAACAATCGCAACTCATCCCCGTAGGACGCGTCACCCATACCCACGGCCTCAACGGCGAACTGACGGTCCAAATCGACAATCCCGTGTTTTGGGAAACGGAGCACTGTCCGTACCTCGTCTGCGAGGTGGACGGCATCTTCGTGCCCTTCTTCATCAGCCAATGCCGGCAACAGAACCACACGACCGCCTTGCTCACCTTCGACGACGTGCCCACCGAAGAGAAAGCACGCTTCTTTGTGGGCCGCAATCTCTGGTTCGACCGCCGTTGTTTCTCTCCCGAGGAAGCCCGCGAATACGACAGCGTAAATCCCGAGGAAGAACTCCCGCTCGTGGGCTACAGCGTCATCGACTCCCAGGCCGGACCGCTGGGCAAAATTCTCCGGGTGGACAGCCAGACGGCCAATCTGCTCTTCATCATCGACCACAACGGCGAGGAGCTCATGGTGCCCGCCGCCGACGACCTCATCCTCGACATCGACGACGACGAAAAGACCGTCAGAATGCAACTTCCGGACGGCCTTTTGGACCTCGATGCCGCTGAAACGGTCGATTAAAGCAAAAAAAATCATAAATTATTTGGTTTTCTCGCCAAAAAGCCGTATCTTTGCCCACGGTTTTTCGGAGAAACCGAGACAACCGCAACCATACAAATGTCCTCCCGTCGGGTCTGATGCACTCGGCTTGACGAGAAGCGACCTGAGCGACAATCCCTGCGATTGGCGCCCTCGGGTCAGCCGGAAGAAGAGGATGCGTGTATGGCTTTATTATTTTAAAATAGGTATATGACAGTCAACGACATCGCCCGGGCCATCGAGGCCATTGCTCCCCTCCAGCTGCAAGAGGATTACGACAACGCAGGTATCCAGTGCGGCGACCCCGACCGGGAAGTCGGGCGCATTCTGGTGGCCCTCGACGTGACCGAAGACACCGTAGCCGAAGCCCGCCAACTGGGTGCCGGTATCATCGTCTCCCACCATCCCCTCATCTTCCGTCCGCTGCGCAAGATTACTCCGCGTGACTATGTGTCGCGGACCGTGATGGCTGCTATCCGGGCCGACATCAGCCTCTATGCCGCCCACACCAATCTCGACAACGCCGCCGGAGGTGTCAACTACCGTATGGCCGAAGTCCTGGGGCTGAAGAAACTCTCTCCGCTCGAAGCCCTGCCCGACGAACGCACGGCAGGTATGAGCCCTGAGCAGGCCAAAGGTTGCGGCAGCGGCCTCATGGGCGAACTGGAGGAACCTCTCGGCGAAAAGGCGTTCATCGACCTCGTGAAGGAGAAATTCCACTGCCCGGTGGTGAAGCACAACGTGACAGGACATCCCGTCCGCAGGGTGGCTCTCTGCGGCGGTGCCGGCGGAAGTTTCATCTCTGCCGCCCTCCGTCGCAAAGCCGATGCTTTCCTCACGGGGGAAGTGGGCTACCATCCCTTCTTCGGCCATCCCGATCTCCTCATCGTCGAGGCCGGACACTACGAGACAGAGCAGTTCACCTGCAACCTGCTGCGCGACATCATCCTCAAGGCCTTCCCCGAGGCCGACGTGCAGATTACACGACAACCCGCCAATCCCGTGCGTGTCGATTGAGCCCCCCAATCCGAAACAATATTTCAAAACATTCAATATTCAATAAAATTATGGCTAAATCAGACAAAGACTTTTCCATTCCCGAAAAGCTCGGCAACCTCTACAAGTTGCAACTCTATGTGTCGGAAATCGACAGCATCCGCAACCTCCGCGGCGAACTTCCTCAGGAAGTAGCCGATATGGAAGACGGCATCAACGACCTCACCTCCCGCATGGCCCGCGTCCGCGCTGACATCGAAACTGCCGACAACAAAATCAAGGAGATGCAGGACAACATCGCCAAAGCCGAGGCCCTCATCGACCAATATACCCGTCAGCAAGATGACGTGAAGAACAACAAAGAGTATGAGTTCCTCACCAAGGAAATCGAATATCAAAACCTCGAAATCGAGCTCGCCAACAAGCGTATCCGCGAGAGCATGGAGACGATTGAGAACCTCCAGATGCACCTCGACGACTCGATGCGCGAACTCGACGACCGCCGTACCGACCTCGACATCAAGAAGGGCGAACTCGACGAAATCATTGCCGAGACACGCAACGAGGAAGAGATGCTCCGCGAGAAAGCCAAGAAACTCGAAAACGCAATCGACCCCAAACTCCTGGCTTCCTTCAAGCGTATCCACAAGAAGGCACTCAACGGTCTCGCCATCGTGCCCATCGAACAGGGAGCCTGCGGCGGTTGCTTCAACCGCATCACGCCCCAGCGTCAGGTCGATGTCAAGATGCACAAGAAGATTATCGTCTGTGAATACTGCGGCCGCATCCTCATCGACGAGGACCTCGCCAAGGAGAACAATATCCGTCGTCCCCGCAAGGGTGTCCTGAATCAGCTCACCTAATGCCGGAACCCCTTCCTCCCCGTCGAAAAAAGAAGGCCGAACCGCTGACAACGCCCGTAGCCGGCAAGGTGCAGCCTCAGGCGGTAGATGTGGAATGTGTCGTCCTGGGTGCCCTCATGCTCGAAAAGGACGCCTATTCGGAGGTGAGCGAATTGCTCAAACCCGAAATTTTCTACGACCATCGTCACCAGCTCATCTATCAGGCCATCCAGAAACTCGCAATGGACCAAAAGCCCATCGACATCCTCACCGTTACGGATGAGTTGGCGCTCGAAGGCAACCTTGACGAGGTAGGTGGTCCTGTGTATATCGCACAGCTGACCAGCAATGTGTCATCCGCAGCCCACATCGAGTATCACTCCAAAATCATCGTCCAGAAGGCCCTCGCACGCGACCTCATCAACTTTGCCGGCAACATCGAGGCCAACGCCTTCGACGAGACGACCGACATCTCGGCATTGATGCAGGCCGCCGAGGCGCAGCTCTTCATGCTCTCGCAGAACAATATCAAGAAGGACTATCAGCCCATCTCGAGCCTTGTTCCCGAAGCCATCGAAAAGATAGAACAGGCTTCCCACAACACGTCGGGCATGACCGGTATTCCCACGGGATTCACGGAGCTCGATGCGATGACATCAGGCTGGCAGAAATCCGACCTCGTCATCATTGCAGCCCGCCCGGCGATGGGCAAGACAGCCTTTGCGCTCTCGATGTGCAAAAACATGGCGGTCGATTACCAGACTCCTGTGGCTATCTTCTCGCTCGAAATGTCCAACCTTCAGCTCGTCAACCGACTCATTCAGAACGTCTGCGAGATTGAAGGCAGCAAAATCAAGAGCGGCAAACTTTCGCCCGACGAACTCACCTCGCTCACAGCGCGTACCAAGGTGCTCTCCGAAACCAAAATCTATGTCGATGACACGCCCCAGCTCTCGGTCTTCGAACTGCGAACCAAAGCACGTCGTTTGGTGCGCGAGAAGAACGTGCAATGCATCATGATTGACTACCTCCAGCTGATGAATGCGTCGGGCATGTCCTACCAGTCGCGCGAACAGGAAGTCTCCACCATTTCACGTTCGCTCAAGGGTTTGGCCAAGGAACTCAACATCCCCATCCTCGCCCTCTCCCAGCTCAACCGCAGTGTCGAGACCCGCGATTCGTCGCGGCAGGGCGACGGCAAACGTCCCCAGCTCTCCGACCTCCGCGAATCGGGTGCCATCGAGCAGGATGCCGATATGGTGCTCTTCATCCACCGCCCGGAGTATTACAAGATTTACGAAGACGAACACGGCAACGACCTGCGAGGCCTGGCCGAAATCATCATTGCCAAACACCGCAACGGTGCTGTGGGCGACGTGCGTCTCCGTTTCCGCGGCGAATATGTGCGCTTCCAGAATCTCTCCTCGGGTGACCCGCTCGAGAGCCGGCGACGCAAGAAGAAGGACACTGAGATCCAGAAGCAGAGCGGCGAACAAATCATGGATTCCAAACTCGACGGCTCTGCCGAGTTCCCCAACAGCGACCCCTTTGCCGACGGTACCGGAACCGGTCCTTACGGTCCTTCGGGCATGATGGGTACCGACGATATGCGCATCTGACAATTTTTTCTTTGCGAATGAAACGACTGATTTTAATCCTTTTCGCTCTTGTGACGGGTTCCGCCCTTTGGGCTCAGGAAAGCGCCGCTCCCAACTATAACGACATCCGCCAGAAGGTCTTCAATCCGAAGCACCCCAACTACTATCCTGCGCTGGTGAAACGTTATCTTGAGAACGACTCCACTCTCACGCTCGAAGAATACCGCAACCTATACTACGGCTACACACTCCAGGAGGACTTCGTCCCCTATCAGCGCGAACACCAGCAACTCTTCGACATCCGCCGACGGATGGCTCAGTCGGGAGCTACAGTGGGTTTGTGTTCCGATGCCCGGCGTCAGGCGCAGACAGTGCTCGACGACAATCCGTTCGACCTGCTCGCCATCTCGACCTACGGCATCGCCTCCCTCCAGTTGGGCGACAGCACCACGTGGCGACAGATGAAGTTGCGTCAGGACGGCATCCTCGATGTCATCATCTCGTCAGGCGACGGCGAAACCCCCGAGTCGGCGTTCCACGTCATCTCCATCGAACACGAGTATGAAGTGCTCAACCGCCTCGGTCTTGAGGTCGAGAAAGACTCCCTCGTCTCCCCCACCGTCGAATATCTCAAGGTCAAACCCAATGCCGACGACGAACAGGGTTTCTACTTCGACTTCAGCGCCTGCCGCAACGTCTATGACCGAAAATACTCGGAATAACAGCCGCCCCTCGAAATATCGAAATATCGTCACCCCCCTCGAAATATCGAAATAACGAAATATCGAAATATCGAAATATCGAGATAACGAAATATCGAGATAACGAGAAAATTAAAGCCATCCTGCTCAGCAGAATGGCTTATATTTTGACCGTCCCTGAAAGCGGGCCGACATTCTGTACCTCCGGTCGAAGGCCAGCCGGAAATAATGCACCGTGTGGAGATACAGCCAATGCGACCACGTATGGTGGAATAGCACCGGATAGCGCTCGCCTTCTCTGTGTTCGCGTGTGAACCACACCACCGCTTCCTGACCTTCGAGCCACGTGTCCATCTCATTCTTGCGAAGGGAAGGTACCCATCCGGCAAGCATCATCACGCTGTCGTTGCACACCGTAGGTGTCGAGAGCAGCAACTGGCAGAGGTTGAGCCTGTCGCGCGCTTCCTGTGCCTGCCGTTCCACCACCTTTCCGTATGTCAGCGCAAAATCCCCCATCTGGTTACGGAGTTTCTTGAGGTCGTCTTTGGCCTTCGTTTGCAACATTATCATCGTAGAGGTCGGCGAAGGCAGAATCCGCACTTTGTCGGCTCCTCTCAAATCGACCTCTTCGTCTGTATGGGCAAAGGTCACAAAATAGAGCTTCTTTTTGTTGCTGTAGATAATGGTGGCATAATACTCCTTCTGCCACCGGGATTGCCAGTTCTTGGACGGTGTCTCCCAGAACCCGACTTTCCAGCCGGCCTGACGCAGTCCCTCGATGCTTGTCTGGTTGAAGTCGCCCCAAGGCTCCATCTTCTTGATGTCGGTGTCGAGAGAGGCGATATGCCGTTCGAGACTCAGACACCGTTCTCTCAACACGGCCCATTCGTCCAGCACCGCATCGAGCGGCATATCTCCCTGTGGTTCGGCAAAATGGGCATCCTCCACCGCCAGCTTCATCTCCGAGAGCGTCCGATTGAGCTGCGTGCTGATGCGTTTGGCTTCGAACCACTCGTCGTTCCCGGGAAAATGTTCCTTGCGGGGTGTCGCGATGTGTAGCAGTCCCACCTCCCTGAGTCGTCTCAGGAAAGCTTCATAGTCCTGATGGAAAACCAGGAACGTATAGTGAGTCATCGGTTCGTTCATCGCTCTCGGGGTTACTTCTGCCGCGCCTCTTCCAATATACGGTTTGCTTCGGCTTTCGCCTGTAGGATGATGTTGTTGGCTTCACTGCGCGCTTCGGCGATGATTTCTTCCGCCTTTTTGCGTCCGCGTTCCACGCCTTCCTGATAGAGCCGATCCGTCAATTCTTGTATTTGTTTTTCCATTTTTAGTGAATTTTTGGTGCAAAAATAGAAAAAAAAATGGAAATATGCAATTTTCCGGCTCTAAAATTTCGTTTATTCAAAAAAAAACGTTAATTTTGCAGCCGATTTAATAGTTATTTACTAATTGAACTATGAAAATTTCCTTTCCCGAACCTGTCAAGAAGGGCTGGAGTTTCTTTCTTCGTCATTGGTTTTGGATTCTTTTGGTTGTCTTCGTCGGCCATATTGTTTTTTTCGATGAACACAGTCTCGTGAAATACTGCTCTTACCGGCGGCAGGAAGCTGCCATCCAAGAGCAGATTGATTCCTATCGCGATTCCATCTTCCAGTACGAGCAGGGCATCGAAGAACTCTCGGGCGACAACTCGCGTCTCGAGAAGTTTGCTCGCGAGAAACTCATGATGAAGAAAACCGACGAGGACGTATATCTTTTCGACGAATAATCATCTCCTATAAACTCTTTTCGATAATGAAGAAATTCTTTTTTGCTGCTCTCATGCTCTGTTTGACCATCGCTTCGGCAGATGCCAAAAAGGTGAAAAAAGCCATCGATATTTTCCCCGACGGCACTGAAGTTCCCGAGTGGTTCCACGATGCCACGCCTGTCGATGTCAATACGCTCGGCAAACAGTATGTCCTCACCGACTATCGCATCTTTGCCGATGGCACTGTCCACACCGAGGCCATCCAGAACCTCATCGACAAGTGTGCTGCCGAGGGCGGCGGTGTCATTGTCGTGCCCGCAGGCACCTACATCACCGGCGGTCTCCACTTCCGGCAGGGCACCCATCTCTACCTTTCCGAGGGAGCCACCCTGCTCGGCTCCGACTTCATTGGCGACTATCCCCTGGGCAAGACACGCATCGAAGGAGAGACCTGCACCTATTTCGGTGCCCTCATCAATGCCGACGGGCTCGACGGATTCACCCTCTCGGGTCCGGGCACCATCGACGGCAACGGGTTGAAGTACCACCAGTCCTTCTGGCTTCGCCGCAAATGGAACCGACAGTGCACCAACAAGGACGAACAGCGTCCCCGCCTCGTCTATATCTCCAACTGCAAGAACGTCACCCTTTCGGGCACCCATCTCCAGAACTCCGCTTTCTGGACCACCCATATCTACAACAGCGAGAATGTACGTCTCCTCAATCTCCAGATACGTTCTTTGGCCAAGCCCGATGACTCCAAAGGTCCTTCGACAGATGCCATCGACCTCGATGTTGTCAAGAATGTGCTCGTCAAGGGATGCTATATGGCTGTCAACGACGATGCCATCGCCATGAAGGGCGGCAAGGGGCCCTGGGCCGACGACCCCGCCAAGAGCGAGGGCAACGGAAGCAACGAGAATGTCATCATCGAAGACTGCACCTACGGCTTCTGTCACGGCTGTCTCACCATGGGTTCCGAGTCCGTGTTCGACCACAACATCGTGCTCCGCCGCATCAAAATTCTCTCCAAGGCCAACAATCTCCTGTGGCTCAAGATGCGTCCCGACACGCCCCAGCGCTACGAATACATCACCGTCGAGGACATCACCGGACCTGTACGCAACTTCATCCTCGTCAAGCCGTGGACCCAGTTCTTCGACCTCAAGGACCGCAAGAACGATCCCCCCATGTCCTACAGCGACCACATCACCATGCGCCGCTGTGATGTCGATGCCGATGTCTTCTTCAATGTCGAGACCCGCGAGGACCAGTACCACCTCTCCAACTTCGTCTTCGAGGACCTCACCGTCCGCACCCCCAAGGGCGAATACAACACCTCTGCTGTCGAGAATTTCTCCGTCAAGAACATCCATATCGTCAACCCATGAGATTTGTTTCCTGGAATGTCAACGGCCTGCGTGCAGCGTCCGGAAAAGGGTTCTCCGAAGCTTTCTTGGCTCTCGATGCCGACTTCTTCTGCCTGCAGGAGACCAAGCTTCAAGCCGGACAGCTCGACCTCGCTTTTCCCGGCTATGAGTCCTTTTGGAACTATGCCGACAAGAAAGGCTATTCCGGCACAGCCGTCTATACGCGCCACACTCCGCTTTCTGTCCGCTACGGGATGGGCATCGATGTCCACGACCACGAGGGCCGCGTCATCACGCTTGAATATCCCGGCTTCTTCCTCGTCACGGTCTATACGCCCAACAGTCAGGACGGCCTCCGCCGTCTCGACTACCGCATGACGTGGGAGGACGATTTCCGGGCTTTTCTTCTCGGGCTCGATGCTGTCAAACCCGTCATCTTCTGCGGAGACCTCAATGTGGCCCACGAGGAAATAGACATCCGAAATCCAAAGGCCAACCACATGAATTCGGGCTTCACCGACGAGGAGCGCGGCAAGATGACCCAGTTGCTGGACAGCGGATTCATCGACACCTTCCGCACCCTGCATCCCGACCTCGTGAAATACTCCTGGTGGAGCTACCGTTTCCAAGCCCGCGAGAAAAACGTGGGATGGCGCATCGACTATTTCATCACTTCCGCCCGCCTGCGCGACAAAATTGCGGAGGCTGAGATTCACAACGAAATCTTCGGCTCCGACCATTGTCCCGTCGAACTTGTGCTCAATGACTAAGACACTCCTTCCCGAATGGGCTCCTCAGACGTTTGTCGAGTTAGCCTGGCCTCATGCCGCCACCGACTGGGCTCCCTGTCTGGAGGAAGCGTGCCGCTGCTTTGAGGCTATTGTACGTGCCGTTGTGTCCTGTGGTGAAGATGTGCTCATCGTCGCCCCCGACCCCGATGCCGCACGTCATCGCTTGGGCGAGATGCCGCTCGTTCATTATGCCGAGTGTCCGACCAACGACACTTGGACGCGCGACACCGGCTTTCTCACCCTCAGCAACGGTGAGTTCTGCGACTTCCAGTTCAACGGCTGGGGCTTGAAGTTTGCCGCCTGCGACGACAATCGAATCAACGCACGCATCTTCACCGCACTGACAGGTCTCTTCTATGGCTCTTCGGACGTTCGTCCCGTCTATCGCGATTGTCTCCGCACCGTCCTCGAAGGCGGCAGCATCGAAAGCGACGGACGCGGCACGCTACTCACCACCTCATCCTGCCTCCTTGCCCCCAACCGCAACGGCTTTGGCTCCAAGGAGGAAGCTTCGCAGATGCTCTGCTCCGCCCTCGGTGCCCAACGCGTCCTTTGGCTCGACCACGGACACCTCGAAGGCGACGATACCGATGGACACATCGACACCCTCGCCCGCCTTTGTCCCGACGACACCATATTATATATAAGGTGTGACAACCCCGCCGATGCCCACTATGACGACCTCCGGGCCATGGAGCAACAACTCCGCTCGTTCCGCACCCTCGACGGCCGACCCTACCGGCTCCTCCCCCTCCCGATGGCCGATGTCGTCAGGGACGAGTCCGGACAACGGCTTCCGGCCACATACGCCAACTATCTGGTCATCAACGGAGCCGTCCTCCTGCCCTCCTACAATCGGCCTCACAACGACAACGAGGCGGCCCGGCAACTCCGAACTGCCTTTCCTTCGCGTGAGATAATTTCGGTTGACTGTCAGGTGCTCATCCGTCAGCACGGGTCCCTCCATTGTTCCACAATGCAGTTCCCCCGCCTCCAGGATATTCCGCCAAAATGATTCTGACTTCGGCTTCCTTGCATAGCTGTTTGATGAAGCGCACATGGGTCGCTATCATTCGGTAAAAACATAAGATAATTCAATTTTAAGTGTTCATTATTTTTTATTTAAAAACAAATTTATGAGAAAACTCCTTTCTATCATCGCTTGCTTCACATTGGGAGCAACGATGTTGATGGCGCAAAAAACCGTTAAGGGAAGCGTCATCTCTGCTGAAGATGGAGAGCCTATCATTGGTGCAACGGTGTTGGTAACGGGAACGAAAACCGGCACCACCACCGACAACAACGGCAAGTTCTCCCTCAATGTTCCATCAGATGCCAAAACGATTACTGTATCGTATGTGGGCATGGCCACACAGGACGTGCCGTTGCAGCGTGGCGACAAGCCTCTCTATGTTCGCCTGTTGGCCAACAGCCAAGTGCTTGACGATGTAGTCGTAACAGCTCAGGGTATCAGCCGCTCCGAAAAGTCGCTGGGCTATTCGGCAACAACATTGAAGGCCAGCGACATTGTCGTAGGCAACAATGTCAATGCAATGACCTCATTGCAAGGCAAGGTGGCCGGTATGCAGATCAGTGCTCAGTCGAGCGCCCCGGGTGCCACCAACAATGTCATCATTCGAGGCTTCAGTTCCATCAAAGGTTCCAACCAGCCTCTTTATGTTGTCGATGGCGTGCCTATGCAGCAGACAGTTGTTTCCACACAGGGACAGAACCTTCAGGCTGGCGGTATCGGCAACATCGCTCCTGAGAACATTGCTTCGATGACGGTGCTCAAAGGCGCTGCTGCCACCGCGCTCTACGGTTCGCGTGCTGCCAACGGTGTCATTCTGATTACCACCAAGGAAGGCAAGCGCGGCATCGGACGCAACTACCAGATTGAATATTCTTATGGCTGGCAGGCCAATCAGGTAAGCTACCTGCCTACTTTCCAAAATAAGTTCGGTCAGGGCTGGAACGGAGTTCAGACCTACATTGAGAACGGTTCCTGGGGTCCCGCCTTCGATGGCTCGACACAGGTTTACGGTCCTATCTGGAATCACTCCCAGCGCATCCACGAGTACAGTGCTGTAGAGGACAATGTCAAAGAGTTCTTCGAGACCGGTATCCACCAGACGCACAATGCCAGCCTCAATGGTGTGAGCGAGGACGGCAAGATGACCTATTTCCTTTCCTACAACTACACCAATCAGGACGGTATCATGCCAAGCGATGCCGACAAGCTGGAGCGCAACACCATTGCCATGCGTTCGAGTTACGAACCCAACAAGTGGCTCAAGGTGAGCGGAAGCATGAATTTCGCCAAATCCAAACTCGATGCTGTAGGCACCTATCAGGGCACTTCCGTAATCGACGGTTTGTGGGAAATGCCACGCGACATTTCCATCCGCGACCTCCAAAACACATCCGATGCATTCAATACGCCTGAGGCTTATCTGACTCCCTACGGCATCACCAATCCCTATTGGGCCATCGAGAACAACTATAACCACACCGACTCCAAGCAGTTGTTCGGCAAGGCTCAAGTGGATATCACTCCCTACAAGGACGTCACTCTGACGTATCGCTTCGGTTTCGACTATACCGATTACGACCGCAAGATTGGTTATCCGGAAATTGCTCTGGACGATGCCCTGATTGACGACAACAAGGGTTATGCTCCTTCTAACATGAACCAGGCCGGATACGTCTATGCCTCTTATGGCCGCCGCTACGAGACGAACCACGACGTGATGGCCAATTACCACAGTGCTTTTGTTGAGAAAAAACTGGACGTAAATGTAACGGCAGGTCTGAACATCAACGAACGCTATGCCACTTCTCTGGCTGCCGAAACCGACGAGTTGACATTCTATACCGGCTTCTGGGATCTTTCCAACGGTGCTACCAAGACAACCATTGCCGAGAGTCAGTCCAAACGGCGCTTGGTGGGTCTGTGGGGCAACGTGAATCTCTCTTGGGCTGAGAAAATCTTCCTCGACCTTACCGCCCGCAACGACTGGTCTTCCACCCTGCCCAAGGATGACAATTCCTTCTTCTATTCCGGTGCCACCGTTTCCTACCTTTTCACGGAGGATTTGCCCAAGAACGACATCCTGACCTTCGGTAAGGTCCGTTTTGCATTCGGTAAGACCGGTAACGATGCCGATCCGTATATGATTAATGCCGCTTACACGCAGGCTTTCGCCAACGGATACTACGGCAGCGGAATCGCCAATTTCCCGATGAATGGCACCAATGCTTTCCAGAAACAGTCAACAGCCGGCTCTACAAGTCTGAAGCCGGAGATGACCACCGAATTTGAGGTGGGTACCAACCTCGGTTTCTTCGACGGACGCATTGGCGTTGACTTCACCTATTATAACCGAGAGACCGACGACCAAATCTTCACCCTCCCCGTTGATCCCGCTACAGGTTACAGTTCTCAGGTAACCAACTTCGGTAAAGTCCGCAACCGCGGTTTCGAACTTGTAGTCAATACCATTCCTATCCAGACACGCAACTGGAAGTGGACGCTGGATTTCAACTGGTCGAAGAATGTCAATAAGGTCATCTCCATGCCATCGTCACTGGAAGGCGGCAAGACTGCCATCTACAACTTCTCCGCAGGCAACGATGCCGTTTACATGTATGCCGAGGAAGGCAAGGCCATGGGCGAATTCTACACCTACCTGCCCGCTTACACCGACGGTACGCTCGACGAATCGGGTCAGTTGCTCTACAACTACGAAGGCAAGGGACAAATGGTGGTTGACAACTATGGACAGCCGATTCTCAGTTCGGAGGTTATGGACACTCACAAGAACATGAACAACAAGTGGAGCGGCGGTGTCAATACCAGCCTTACGGCATACGGCGTTACGTTGAGTGCCCAGCTTGATATCCGTTACGGCGGTTACATGTTCTCCCGTACCCGCAACCTGATGCAGTTCACCGGCAACTCCGATGTTACCACTTACAATGAGCGTCGCCCCTTTGTCATCCCGAACTCTGTAGTCGATAACGGTGACGGAACAACGTCTCCTAACACCACGCCTATCATCTACACAGACGGCAGTTATCAGGATTACTTCAACGATTACGGCGCAGGTCTCGGAGGAGAGTTCTACCTTGTGGACCGTTCGTATGTAAAACTGCGCAACATCAGCCTTTCATACAGCCTGCCCCGCAAGTGGCTGAACCCAATCTACCTGACTTCGGCAAGCGTAAGTTTCTTTGTAAACAATGTCTTCACTTGGACAGCCAAGGACAACCGCTTCCTCGATCCTGAGAACACTACTGTCAGCCAGTCGTCTTACGGCGACCTCGCCACTCAGTTCGGTGAACTCTACTCGACCCCCTCCTGCCGCACTTACGGCTTTAATATCAACGTGAAATTCTAATTTACGAGACTACCCATTATCAATAAATAGCATATCATTATGAAAAAATTATATATTTTGAGTGCTGTAGCCCTGGGCCTCGCAACCGCAAGTTGCGATGACTATCTGGACATCAACACCAATCCGAACGCCCCCTCTGCAGAGGTGGTTACCTCGGATATGATTATGCCTGCTGTCGAGATGAACCTCGCCGCCTCCTACGGAGACTTCATGCGTATCACCGGCGGTTATTTTGCTCAGCACTATGCGCAGGAGTTCGGCACATCGAACTATGTCGATTACTCGTCATTCTACATTTCTGCCACACGTTCAAGCAGCACCTATACTCAGATGATGCAGCGTGTGCTGGGCAATGCACAGACCATTATCGAGAAAGCCAACGCTCAAGCCGAATACGGAACACTGCTGGCTGCCACCACCCTGCGTGCATTTGCTTATCAGGCTTTGGTGGATTGCTATGGCGAAGTGCCTTTCACTGAGGCTTTCAGCAGCAATTCTTCTCCCGCCTACGATCAGGGCAAAGACATCTACGAAGCTCTGTTGGACGAATTGGATGCCGCCATTGCAAAGGCTTCCGAAGGCGATTTGGTTTGCACCAACTTCCTCTATCCGGGCGAGAAGGCCGACAAATGGATTCGGTTCGCCAACTCTCTGAAGTTGCGTATGTTGACCCGTTCGGTGGATAAGCTGACTGCCCGGCAGAGCGAACTGGATGCCTTGGTGGCCGAAGGAAACTTCATCACCGGCGATGTTCAGTGGGCCGGTTGTTGGACTACCGAGGCTGGTTCCGAGTCTCCTTTCTATGCCGAGGAATTTGCCACGAACTTCGGTTCAACACAAATTAACGTCGTGCCGAATATCGCCATCCTGGGCACCATGATTCAGGACACCTACACCGATCCTCGTGTGGAAGCCTTCTGGGAAAAGGGAAGCAATGGCAAATACAACGGATACATCTCAAGCAATACGCAGATTCTGCAGGGTACGGTCGATGCCGCCGGCGCCACATGCGATGCCGCATACTTCAGCCGCCCCGTAGCATCGTACGACATGCCGGTAGTCATCCTCTCGTTGAGCGATGTGGAATTCTACCTCGCCGAGTACTATGCCAAGAAGAACGATGCCACCAAGGCTGCCGCTCATTATGCTGAGGCTGTCAAGGCTTCTTTTGATGCCTGTGGCGTAAGCGGTGCCGATGACAACATCGCACAGTTCCCATACAATCAGAGCAACTGGAAGAAGTCAATCGGTATAGCCAAATGGGTGGCTAATGCCGGTTTCAATGGATTTGAAGCTTGGTGCGAGATGCGTCGTCTCGATTATCCCGCCTTCGAAAATCCATCAGTATCAGGTGCAGACTTCGACAATGGTTCGGTTCTTGACCCCTCAAGCTATGTGCCCGGCACCATTTACACTCCTAAGAACGTTCGTTCTGAAATCGGTGCCAACAAGCTTTTGGAGCGTTGGCCCTATGCCGAGTCTTCAACCGCTCGCAATGCAAATGCACCAACGTTCCCGGGCCATACGGTTCCCGTTTTCTGGGCAGAATAAAGGACGGGTAGTTAAATCAATATTTAATTCTGAGAATAATTATGAAAAAATATTTTTCTAAATTACTGATGCTTGCAGTGATTGCGGTTGCTTTTACTGCTTGCGAATCGGATGATACCGAGGGTCTCACCCGTACCACCTACTATGCTACGATTAACCTTACGGGTGGTCAGACCATTGTCAATCTCGGTGGCTCCTACGATGAACCGGGCTATTCGGCTATTCTCAACGGTCTGGATGTTACCGATCGTGTAGAGGTGTCTTCGAATGTCAACACTTCTAAAATCGGCATCTATCATGTCACGTATTCATGTGTGAACGACGACGGATTCAGTTCTTCTGTTTCCCGCACGGTCATTGTGAACAATCCCGGCAATTTTGCAAACGTCTATATGGCAGAAGTGCAGAATGCTACAGGCACCCGTCATTATTATGACAACCCCACCGTCATCTCTGATAACGGCGACGGCACTTATACTATTGACGACATCCTTACTGGCTACTACTGGAACGGCATCTACCCCGGCTATGAGCCCACCTACGATTTCCACGATGAATGTATTCTGACGCTTAATGACGACAATACGATATCGTTGGTAAGCGAAGGCTCGTGGTATTTCGGAGCAAAGTATCCGGTTATACTCGAGTCCGGCTCTTACGACCCTGCAACGGGCATCATCAACCTTACTACCGACTGGCCGACGATTTCAATCCTCGTTCCTGTTGAATAACTAAAACAACACTTTCAAACATTATGAAGAAGATTTTATATACAGTCATGCTTTTCGCAGGAGTAGCGTTGCTCTCTTCTTGCGATAATGAGTTCCTTGGTGACAAGGATGCCGTGGGTGGAACTGAAACCGAGGCTACTGCCGGAGAATGGTATGTTTGGGCCGACGGTATTGATGCCAACGGCGAGGTGATTGACGGATACGAAGATTTCTACGGAGGCCGTTTCATGGTATATACATTCAATACTGCCGAGAACAAATCCTCCAAGATGTTTATTCAGGATTCCGATCTTTCTGCATTTCTCATTGGTGGCAAAGCCTATTACGGATTCCAGGTGGAATGCACCGTCAATGGTTTGACATTCAGCACCGAGGCGTCTGAGGACGTATGGTATGGCAATGCAATCACCATCAAGAACGGTATAATCATCGAGAACGGCGGTCATCAGAATAATGGCAGCGTAGCTGATTCCATATCATTCGAGGTCTATTATCCCGATGGCAACGAATACTACACCAGCGCCTACGGCCATGCCGGATACCGCATTTATGGTGTCCGATACAGTGGTCTTGAAGAAAACGACTGATACTGTTTCATCAATTAAAAAAACTCCGCCTGTTGAAGGACAGACGGAGTTTTTCTTGTCTTCCGCATTGGGACACCCAAGTCCTTCCGGAACCGGGTTCCTTTTTCCGCGCTGATTTTGCTCTGTGCGACCTCGTCAAGGGTGAATCCTGAAATCTTGGGTGTCCCATGGCGAAAACCGGTTCCACAATGCAGTTCCCTCGCCTGTGAGGGTGGCCCTGCGGACTATTTTTCCCGTTCCATAAAGAACTCTGTCAGGGCAGCCAGCGCAGCCCTGCCTTCGTTGTCGGGGAAGGTGTTGAGCACTTTTCTTGCTTCATATCCGATTTGTTTCATCCGGGCCTGGGCATACTCTATGCCTCCCAGCGATTTGGCGAAATCCACTATCAGGTTCACATCCTCGGTCGTCAGCTGCGAGGAATCGTCCAGCAGTGCGAACATCTTTTTCGACTCCTCCGGTGAGGCGGTCTTCAGGGCATAGAGCAGCGGCAGGGTCACCTTTCCCTCGGCGATGTCGTGACCCGTGGGTTTCCCCACCTGTGCGTTTGTGGGGAAGTAGTCGAAGATGTCGTCCCGGATCTGGAACACCTGTCCCATCTTCTCGCCTATCTCGCCCATGCGGTCCACCTCGTCGGGCGTGGCGCCCACTGTGAGCGCACCCACCTTGAGGCAGGCGGCAAAGAGCGAAGCCGTCTTGCCCGAGATGACGCTGAAATACCCTTCCTCCGTCATCCGGTGGCTTCTCGCGTTGCTCATCTGTTCCAGCTCGCCTTCGCAGAGCCGCGTCACCATTTCACACAGGACGCGCGACACCTCCAACGACCCGGTCCGGTTGCTGGCTTCCAGACACTTCGAGAGGAAGAAGTCCCCCATCAGTACGGCCACACGGTTGTCCCACACATGATTGATTGAGGCCGCCCCTCTCCGTTCGTCACTCTGATCCACCACGTCGTCGTGTATCAGCGAAGCATTGTGGAGCAGTTCCAGTGCTACGGCGCCCTGTATGGTGGCATTGTTCCACTCGCGTCCCAGCAGTCTTACCGCCAGGAATGTCATCAGCGGCCTCAACTGTTTGCCTTTGCGGTCGAGGAAATAACGTATCACGTTGTTGGCCAGCGGAACGCGTGTCGATAACAGCTTTTTGAATTCTCGTTCAAATTCGGCATGTTCCCGGGCTGTAAGAGCCTGAATGTCTTCAAATTTGCTCATTCTGTATTGAATATGGGTGCAAAAATAAACATTTTTTTCCGAAATTCAAAATTTTTGCCCCAAAGATTTGCGTATTTCTCCGAAAAACCGTACCTTTGCACCGCGATTCTTGAAAAATCGTCCACTTGGGGTGCCGGAACAATTGTCCGATTGATGCTGGCTGAGATCATACCCGATGAACCTGGGCAGGCAATGCTGCCAAGGGATGCGAGTGATTGGTTGATATGTTGTGACGCCCCCTCGGTTCTGCCGACAGGGCGGTTTTTTGTTTTGCAGGTTCGTCATAAGATAACTCTTTATAAACATTCCAACGATGAAAAAAACTCTCCTCTCCTCCCTACTGGCCGCTTCGGTGCTCTCCGTGGCTGCCCAGGACAACGACTCCATCCGCATGGAACAGCTCCAGGAAGTCAGCGTCTCGGCTGTCAAAGCCCCCCAGGACGCTCCCTTTGCCGTGACCAATGTCTCGCGCGACGAGCTTGGCACTTTCTCCCGCTCCGGCCAGGAACTCCCCATGCTCCTCATGCAGACACCTTCTGTGGTGGCTTCGTTCGACAATGGTCTCGGCATCGGTACGGGCTACCTTCGCATACGCGGTTCTGTCGATTCGCGCATCAACATCACCCTCGATGGAGTGCCGCTCAACTCGCCCGAGGACCAGTGTGTCTTTTGGGCCAACATGAACTCCTACGCCGCTTCGCTCGGTTCCGTACAGGTGCAGCGCGGTGTGGGCACGTCGGTCAACGGCTCCGGCGCTTTCGGTGCTTCTGTCGTCATGACCTCCAAGTCTCCTTCCCTCACTCCCTCGGCCGAAGTCACCGGCTCCTGGGGTTCCTACGGCACGGTGCTTTGGGGAGGTTCGTTCTCTACGGGTCTGCTTTGGAAACGTCTCATCCTCGATGCCCGCTACAATGAGACCCGCTCCGACGGCTACGTCCACGAGACGGGTTCCCGCTCGGGTTCCTACTATGCCGGCCTCACCTGGCTCGGCGAAGACTTTGTGATTCGCTACAAGCATTTCGGCAACTTCGAGACCACCGACCAGGCCTGGAACGGTCTCGCCAAGGCCGACTGGGATGCCGGACGTTATCGCTACAACTCGCTCAACGAGTACTACGACGAGGCCACCGATTCCTACATCCGCTATCCCTACAATACCTACGACCACTTCCGCCAGAACCACAACATTCTGTCCGGCACCTTCGACCTCTCTGACAACTGGAACCTCAACACGACGTTCCACTACACCCACGGCTACGGCTACTACAGCGAGTACAAGCCCAACTGCAAGCTCTCCAAGTTCGGTCTCTCCGACCCCGTTGTCAAGAGGGACAATTTCATCCGTCGCAAAGGTCTCGACCAGGATTTCTACGGCGTGCTGTCCAATCTCAACTATACCGGCGAACGTCTCGACGCCGTGGCCGGCTTCTCTGTCCAGGACTTCCGTTCCAACCACTTCGGACGTCTCACCTATGCCGAAGCCATTGCCTCCACCCTGCTGGCCAACGGCGACTATCAGTACTACGACTCGGATGCCCGCAAGTTTGAGGCTGCACTGTTTGCCAAGGCCACTTGGCGCTTCACCGACCAGTGGAGTGCCTTCGGCGACCTCCAGTACCGTCACGTCAACTACAAGACGTGGGGCATCAACGACAAATTCTACAGCAGTGAGTCGGGTCTCTACAACCAGCATCTCGACATCCACGAACGTTACAATTTCTTCAACCCCAAAGCCGGCCTCACCTGGAAGAAGGACGGCCAGACGGCATACGCTTCCTTTGCCATGAGCCACCGCGAACCCACCCGCAACAACTTCACCGACAACGGTTCCTATCCCGCCCCCAAGGCCGAGATACTGCTCGACTGGGAGGCCGGCTATGAGTTCCGCAACGAGACCTTCTCCGCCGGTGCCAATTTCTACTTCATGGACTACGACAACCAGTTTGTCCTCACGGGTGCCCAGTCGGACATCGGCGAGGCGCTCACCACCAATGTCAAGGACTCCTACCGTCTCGGCGTCGAACTCACCGGTTCGTGGAAGGTTTGCTCCTGGTTGCAGCTGGCCGGCAACATGGGTCTCTCGGCCAACAAAATCAAGGACTTCGATGAGGTCGTTGAGACCTACGATGCCGACTGGAATTGGATAGGCTACAGCACCGTCCACTACGACAAGGGAGACCTCGCCATGTCGCCCTCTGTGACTGCCAACGCCATAGCCGACTTCTCGTGGCGCGACTTCACCTTCCGCTGGCACACCAATTGGGTAGGCGAGCAGTATCTCGACAACACGACGTCCGAGGATCGCATGCTCGACGGCTACTCTGTCACCAACCTCCACCTCGGCTACACGCTCAAGATTGGCCGTGCCGTCAAGAGCATCGTCTTCGGTGCCGACGTCAACAACCTCTTCAACAAGCACTATGTGGCCAACGGCGGCGTTTATTCCGCCATCGTGGGCAATGGACGTTACAACTCGCCCTGGTACTTCCCCATGTCGGGCACTACCGCGATGGGCAACATCACCGTACGCTTCTGATGGCATTCCTTCAGGCTCATTGGCTTGACATCCTGACCACTGTACTCGGGCTGCTCTACATCTGGCTCGAGTACAGGGCCGACATTTGGCTGTGGGTGGTCGGCATCATCATGCCGGCCCTCGACATTTGGCTCTATTGGCAACACGGTCTCTATGGCGACTCCGGCATGGCCTGCTACTACACGGCGGCTGCCGTCTATGGCTATGTTATGTGGAAATGGGGCAAGGGCGGCAAAGAGGAACTCCCCATCACCCGCATGCCCGCCTCCCGGTACCTCCCCGCCGTGCTGTTCTTCCTCGCAGCCTGGGGAGCCACCTGGTATGTCTTGGTCACGTGGACCAACTCCACCGTCCCCGTGCTCGACGCCTTCACCAATGCCCTTTCCTTTGTGGGTCTGTGGACGTTGGCCCGCAAGTACATCGAGCAGTGGTTCTTCTGGATTGTGGTCGATGCGGTCTGCTGCATGCTCTATGTCCAAAAAGGCATCCCCTTCAAAGCCCTGCTCTACGGACTCTATATCGTCATCGCCGTCTTCGGCTACCTCCGCTGGCATCGCGTGATGCTGGAGGCAGCTTCCGCGTCACCCACACCCGATCCTTCCCGTGATTAGTGTCGGTATCATAGGCGGTGGAGCTGCCGGCATGTTTGCTGCGGTCAACCTCAAGGCGTTGCGTCCCGAGGCGGAGGTCACCGTCCTCGAAGGCGGTTCCCGTCTCTTGGCCAAGGTGGCCGTCACGGGCGGCGGACGCTGCAATCTCACCAACACTTTCTCCGGGGTGCGCAGTCTCGCGGAAGTCTATCCCCGAGGAGCCCGTCTCATGGGACGGCTCTTCCACGACTTCTCTCCGCGCGACACCTGGGACTGG
Organism: uncultured Bacteroidales bacterium; assembly: GCA_937899265.1. Taxonomy (GTDB): domain Bacteria; phylum Bacteroidota; class Bacteroidia; order Bacteroidales; family UBA3663; genus Liminaster. Next base: position 1,523 of record CALBPV010000042.1, on the reverse strand, counting down.
TTCACCGCCCACGGAGTTCCGCTGGCCGTTCGCCGGGACTTCGACCCTTCGTGCAGCGAGAGCGAACGCGAATGTGTCTTTCCCGCGTCGCAGGATGCCATGACCATCGTCAACTGCCTCGTTCATGAGGCCCGCAAGCGCGGGGTACGGCTCCTCGCTTCACAGCCCGTCTCTGCCATCGGACTTCTTCCGTCCGAAGGAGATTCCTCCGCCCCTTCGGCTCCCCGCTTTCGGGTGACCGTGCCCGACGGCGAACTTTCTTTCCACCGTCTTGTGGTCGCTCCCGGAGGTCTAACGCCTCACATTCAATCCCTCCTTCCTTCCGTCATTCAGATTGTACCGCCTGTACCGTCGCTGTTTACCTTGAATTTGCCCGACTCGCCTCTGCGGGAACTCATGGGCACCGTTGTTGACCCCGTCACCGTCGGGCTGGCAGGTACCAAGCTTCGCGCCTCCGGGGCTTTGCTCGTCACCCATTGGGGCGTAAGCGGCCCTGCGGTGCTGCGTCTCTCGTCCTACGGAGCGCGTCTCCTGGCCGATTGCAATTGGCAGGCCACCCTGTCGGTCAATTGGCTCCACGACCTCACTTCCGAAGAAGCAGCGGCCCGACTGTCCCGCCAGGCCTCACTCACGCCCCAACGTCAGCTGTCCTCCCAGCCGTGTTTCTCTCTCCCCCGCCGTCTGTGGGAATATCTGCTCCTTGCGGCAGGCATCCCCGCCGAACGTCGTTGGGCCGAGGCCGGCACCAAACAGCTCCACCGGCTGTCCTCTGTACTCACCTCCGACACACACGCTGTCCGCGGCCAGTCCCGCTTCAAAGAGGAATTTGTCACCTGCGGCGGCATCGACCTCTCCTCCCTCACTCCCCGCTTGGAGTGTCGTTCTCTCCCCGGCCTCTATTTCGCCGGCGAAATCCTCGATGTGGACGGCATCACCGGCGGCTACAATCTCCAGGCTGCCTGGACCACCGCCATGACCGTTGCCCGCTCCATCGCCCAAAGCTGAACCCATCGCCAACAACAACCCCATCGGGGTCTTTATGCCCGGCAAGGGCAAAATACCTTAGCACAGGGGCTTGCCCCTGTGTAAATGACCGTCGTCGTGTGAATTGCCCCTATAAGGGGCGCATAACAAACTTCTTCCACCCGTGAATTTTGTTTCATTTTGCCCCTTTGACCGTTAATAATTCATAAATAATACGCAGTTTGGGGAGATACCGTTCATATATGTGACTTTTTTTCTATATTTTTGCAACCGAAATCGAGAGTTCCGAAATGAAGGTTTCGGAAATGACCGTTTCGAAAAAACAAAGACTTGAAGTATGAGATTTTACGACAGACAGCAGGAGATGGCATTCCTGAGGGAGACCCGGGAACAGGCAAAGACGGTGGCCCGCTTTACGGTGCTTACCGGAAGGAGACGTATCGGCAAGACAACGCTGATACGGGAGGCATACAATGACGAGCCCTTCGTGTATTTCTTTGTGGCACGGAAGGCGGAGAGCGACCTCTGCGAGGTGTATC
>CALBPV010000041.1 GCA_937899265.1 uncultured Bacteroidales bacterium | reverse complement strand
CATCGACATACCGTTGATGGCCGAAGAGGTGGTACCCAAGGTGGGGCACATACCAAGGAGCAACACAAATGTAGGGTTCTCCTTAACAAGACCGTTGATGAGGATTTCGAGTTTTGTCATAATGTTTGTCTCCTACATTTATTTGATGATACCGTATGCTTGAGCAATTGCGTCACAGAAGGCACGCGAAGAAATGGTGGCTGCCGTGATGGCATCGACCGAACCGCCGTCTTTGGTGACGGTGAGATTGTCGGTGCCGGGATTCTTGCCGATAACGGGGCTCTTGCCGTCGGTCTGGAACCAGTCGGGCATCTTGGAGCCGAGACCGGGTGTCTCGTTGAGCTGCAGGACATTGTAGCCGGTGATGGTTTTGTTGTTGTCGAAACCGAACATCACCTCAACCTTACCGCCAAATCCTTTTTTGGTGGTGACCTGTACGGCCTTGCCCACTTCTTCACCGGCCAGAAGGACGGGGAAAATCTTGGCGGGTTCGCCGTTGGCGGTGGTAACCTCGACAGCATCGCCCACAGTATCAAACTTGGGGGCAACGGCTGTGATGGCAGCTTTCTGTTTGGCAGCAGCAGCCTGTGCGATGGGTTCCTCCGTCATAACATATACGCCGCCCAAGACGGCACCTACGATGGCCGTGATGAGGAACATCGAGAGGAAGAAATTCTTGAGATTGTTTTCTAATTTTGCCATAATTCGTTCCTCCTATTATTTCTTAGCCGCTTTGACAACGCCAAAACGGGTAGGTTTAACGTAAGCATTGATGATGGGAGTGAATGCATTCATGATGAGAATGGCAAACGACATACCCTCGGGATAGGCACCGAAACGACGGATGAGAATCGTGAGGGCGCCGATGAAGCAACCGTAGATGAGGAGTCCCTTGTTGTTCATGGGCGACGTGGTGTAGTCGGTAGCCATAAAGATGGCACCGAGCATCATACCGCCGGTGAGCAACATCTGGAGCGAACCCATCCAACCATAGCCGCAGATGAGGGCCATGATGTAGGCGGCAACGAAGATGGCAATGGGTGCATGCCAGGTGATGACCTTGCGCCAGAGGAGGTAGCAGAAGCCCACAAGGAGAGCGAGGGCGGAAACCTCACCCATGGCACCGCCCGTCACGCCGAGCAGCATGTCGAGGGCGGAAGGCATCTGAGCCATGATGGCATCGGCAGCCTGGGGGGTCTCGGCAGCAAACCACTGGGTGAACAATGCGAGAGGCGTGGCAGCTGTCTCAACATCGACATACCCCATCGAACCCGAAACGGGCCAGGTGGTCATCTGGACGGGATAGGCAATGAGCAGGAACACACGACCCACGAGAGCGGGATTGAAGATGTTGCAGCCGATGCCTCCGAAAGCCATCTTACCGATTCCGATAGCCACAAGGGCACCGATGAGCACAATCCAAAGCGGAATGTTGGAAGGAAGGTTGAACGCGAGAAGCACACCCGTAACAATGGCGCTGAGGTCGGAGACCGAAGGCGTAACCTTGAGAATATACTTCTGAATCAGGAACTCGAAAAGGACGCACGAAGCCACAGATGTCAGGGTCACAAGCACAGCGCCGAGTCCGAAGAAACAGAACGAGACGATGAGTGCCGGAGCCAAGGCGATGAGCACATCGCGCATACAACTCTGGACGGTTGTAGCGGTGTGGACATGGGGCGACAAAGATACAGATAATTTATTCATAATGTCGAATCTTTAATCTTGGTTTTAACTGTTTTATGCCTTGGCGGGAGCTTCAGACTTGGCCTCGGCAGCAGCCTTTGCGGCATCGGCTTTGGCCTTTGCCTCGGCGGCACGAGCCCGGAGGATACCCATCACTTTGCCCTTGCCCTGACGAATCCAGTCGAGCAAGGGACGGTTGGCGGGACAGGAGAAGGAGCAGGAACCGCACTCAATGCAGTCATAGACGCGCTCTTCTTCTGCCTTGTCGAGCATTCCCTTTTGGGAATACTTGGAGAGAATGTAGGGACTCAAGCCCATGGGGCATGCGTTGACGCACTTGGCGCAACGGATGCAGGGAGAAGCCTCCTTGCGGCGAGCCTCTTCGTTAGGCATGATGAGGATGCCGGAGCATCCTTTGACCATGTAGCTGTCCACAGCAGGCATGGCCTTACCCATCATGGGACCGCCGGAGATGACCTTGCCGGTGTCTTCGGGGAGACCGCCGGCAGCCTCGATGAGGGCTGCGATAGGCGTACCCACACGAGCCAGGAAGTTGGAAGGCTTGGCGAGGCTCTTGCCGGTGACTGTCACGATACGTTCGATGAGAGGTTTGTTCTTCTGAACAGCTTCGTAAACAGCGAAAGCGGTACCTACATTCTGAACCAAAGCACCCGTAGCAATCGGGAGACCGCCGGAGGGCACTTCCTTGCCGATGCAGGCATTGATGAGCTGTTTCTCACCGCCCTGGGGGTATTTCAGCTTGAGAGGCTGGATGGTCGTTCCGGGATAACCCTTGGCCTTCTCTTCCATGAGGGCAATGGCGTCGGGCTTGTTGGCCTCGATGCCGATGATGGCCTTTGTGACACCCATGGCCTTCTTGAGAATCTCGACACCCACGAGGATTTCCTCGGCGTGGGCCAACATCAGGCTATGGTCGGAAGTGAGGTAAGGCTCACATTCCACGGCATTGATGATGACAACCTCGGGCTTGAATGCCGGAGGAGGTGTCAGCTTGACCTGAGTGGGGAACGTGGCACCGCCCATGCCGACAATGCCCATCTCCTTGACCTTGTCGATAATCTGCTGTTTGTCGAGAGAGATATCTTTCTTGAGTTCGGTACTGCGGTCTATACTCTCTTCCCACTCATCGCCTTCGACCTTGATGAAGACGGCAGGCACGTTCTTGCCTGTAGCGTCGTGGACATTATCCACTTTGGTCACGGTACCGGAAACAGAAGAGTGGACGAAAGAACTGAGGAAACCGCCGGGTTCACCGATGACGGTTCCGACCTTCACCTTGTCGCCTTTCTGGACGCAGGGCTTGGAGGGAGCGCCGAGGTTTTGAGCCATGGGAATGGCCACCTCTGCGGGGACGGCAGCTACCTCGACGGGGGCTTTGTCCGAAAGTTTATTAGCTGCGGGATGTACACCGCCGAGCTTAAAAGTCTTCATATTCATGATTTGACTGTTTATTTACGGGTTAATCTTTTTTGGAGGTCTTGACTTCGTCCACCTTCTCTTTGATGTCGGAAACGACGGCAGAAGCCTTTTCCTTCAAATCGGAAACGACTTCCTCGACCTTGGCCTCCACCTTGGGCTTCACTTCGTCCACCTTGGCAGCTACAGCCTTCTGAGCCTCGACCACATTGGCCTTGACTTCCTCCACCTTGGCAGCTACAGCCTCCTTGACAGCCTCTTTGGCCTCGGCTACCTTGGTTGTGGCGACAGCAGCCTTCTCGGCGGCTTTCTCAGCAGGAGCGGGCTTCGGCTTGGGAGCCGGAGGAGTGAAGGTGCAGTGAATGGCGTGAGTGGGACATTCATTGACACACATGCCGCAAGCCTTGCACTTTTCGGGATCAATGTAAGAGAGGTTGTTCTCGATGGTGATGGCATCGAACTTGCAGACCTTCTGGCACTTGCCGCAACCGATACATGCATTCTTGCAGTTCTTCATGGCTACGCCGCCCTTGTCCTTGTTGATACACTCAACCCAAACACGACGGGCATTGCCCTGAACGACACGACCTTTCTTGCGAAGTTCAATCACCAGTTTCGGGCAGGCTTTCACACAGGCGCCGCAAGCGACACACTTGTCTGCATCCACCTCGGGAAGTCCGCGTTCCTCATTGATGTGAATGGCGTCAAACTGACAGGCCTCCACACAATCGCCGAGGCCGATACATCCGAAGACGCAACCGGTCTCGCCTGCAAACGTGGCGTTGGCTACTGCACAGCTCTTGGCTCCGTCATAAACGGCACGCTTCGGGCGGGCACAGGTGTCACCATTACAGCGCACCACCGCCAATTTGGGGTCGGCAGCTCCTGCCTCCATTCCCAAAATACCGGCCACCTTGGCCATGACGTCGGCACCGCCTACGGGGCACATCAGACCGTCGAGCGAAGAAGCCTTGACGCAAGCATCAGCCATACCATGACATCCGGGGAAGCCGCACCCGCCGCAGTTGGCACCGGGCAGTACCTCTTCTACTTGTCCCACACGGGGATCTTCATAAACATAGAACTTCTTTGCCACCACATGGAGTACCAAAGCGCCTATGGCTCCTATCACACCGAGTACGATGAGAGCAATCAGAATCAAATTCATAGCGATACTAATATAAATTTATTTTGAAACAGTTGTTTTTATCATATCTCTCACTCCACCGTCATTCCGGCACGTATGCCGGCCTTTTGGGCTCAACCCGGAAGGTAAATGCGGTTTTCATCTTGTCACGGAAGAGCCAAAGAACGAAGAAATAGAGACCCAGAAAGGCAAGCACAACAAGAGCGGCCACACCTTCGCCCCAAAACGATGCTGCTGCAAACAACACCGCCATAGCCAACACAGTGGGCAGGACAAAAGCGTAAGCCAATGCGGACCAGGCCATCGAGTTGCTTCCGACCAAGGTAACTTGATCTCCCGGACGGAAAGTCTGTCCGGCAGAGTCGGCAACAATGATTTTCTCGTCTTTGTCGGAAGCCATACAAGCTCCCTTCGCATGACAACCGCTACACGCCGAGGTCTGGACAATCATGACGGAGACTTCTCGTCCGTCTGTTTTTACAACCACACCATCGTGGGTGATTTCTTTGCTCATTCTTTAGTTACAAGACAATTTATCGCTGCAAAAATAGTAAAATTTTGTCACATAAACGTAAAGAAATACAAAAAAAATGCATTTTTATGTTATATAACATATTTTTTGAACCTTTTTCGACCGTTATATGGCATTTTTTGATTAAATTTGCAGCGATTTTAAAGAACAATGATGACTGAATTGAAGACATCCATCCTCTCTCTGGCCTGTCTTGCCTGCTTCGCATTGGGGGCATGCAGCAACCGCCGTCCGGCACCTGCCGCCCCGTCGTTGTCCGTCACGGAGACGGCCTTCTCGGCAGATTCGGCCTACAGTTATGTGGCCCGTCAACTGGCCTTCGGGCCTCGCGTTCCGAACACCGGGGCGCACGACTCGTGTGCCGCATGGATAGCGGAAGAACTGAAACGTCACGGTGCCCGAGTCGAGATACAGGAAGGAACCGTCCGCGCATACGACGGAACGGAATTGAAATACAGGAATGTGACAGGAAGCATCTGCCCGGAGGCGAAAAACCGGGTGCTCCTCATGGCCCACTGGGATTCGCGGCATGTGGCCGACAACGACCCCAAGCGGGAGAACCGCACACTGCCTGTCCCCGCAGCCAACGACGGAGCATCGGGCGCTGCCGTTCTGCTGGAAATAGCACGGATAGCCTCGACGGCAACACCCCGTATGGGCATTGACCTCCTCTTTGCCGATGCCGAAGACTACGGAGCTCCTGACACCTGGGGCGGCAAACATCGGGAAGAGGACTGGGCGCTTGGCACACAGGCATGGGCCCGACAGGCAGCCGCACGCGGCTACACGGCCGACTACGGCATTTTGCTCGATATGGTGGGAGCCTCCGATGCCACCTTTTTCCGCGAATATTTCTCGGAACGCTTTGCACCGCAGACGACCGATTTGATATGGAGCATAGCACAAGAGTTGGGCTACAGCTCGCTCTTCGTGAACGACGAGGGACCGGCCATCACCGACGACCACGTGTTTGTGAACCGTATCGCCCGGATTCCCACCATCGACATCATCGACACACGCCAACAGTACGGACAGACCTTCTACCCCTACTGGCACACGAGGGACGACACGCTCGACAAAATCTCCAAAGAGACACTCGGCAAAGTGGGAAACGTATTGACGACACTCCTTTTTAAATAAAATATATGACAATCAACGAAATTCAAAATCAGATTATCGACGACTTCAGCGCCTTCGACGACTGGATGGACAAATATCAGATGCTCATCGAACTGGGCAATAATCTGGAACCGCTCGACGAAAAGTACAAAACGCCGCAGAACCTCATCGACGGCTGTCAGAGCCGTGTTTGGTTTCAGGCCGACTATGCCAACGGCAAGATTCATTTCACGGGCGAGAGCGATGCCGTCATCGTGAAAGGACTGGTCTCCCTGCTCATCCAGGTGCTCAGCGACCACACTCCCGACGAAATCCTGAACGCCGAGCTTTATTTCATCGACCGAATTGGACTG